>CAZLDF010000274.1:0-7146 GCA_964558095.1 uncultured Isosphaeraceae bacterium
ATTGGTCGTCACCACATGCCCATCGCACCGCGACAACTTCAACGATCAACATCAACTGAACACGGCATCGCCGGACGAAACATGTTCTTCGCGATGCTCACCGCGTCGATCGCGATCTTCGCGGCTGGTTGCGCCGCGACCACCAGCGTGGCGCATCAAGCAGCGAGTTTCACTCAGGCGATCCCCGGCACCGCGCAGAGCATCGAACTCGTCGCTGTCCATCCCCCGGCAACGTCCGGCCTGGCGCCGTTCTGCGTCTCCCGGTGCGAAGTCACATGGGACGTCTATGACATATTCACGTATCGCCTGGATGAAGCCGGCGGGGAAGTTCCGCCCGGCGTCGATGCCGTCACCCGACCGTCCAAGCCGTACATCGCGATGGACCGCGGCTTCGGGAACAAGGGGTATCCCGCGATCTCGATGTCGTGTCACGGCGCGCAGACGTTCTGTCAATGGTTGAGCGCGAAGACCGGCCGGGTGTTTCGCCTGCCGACCGAACAGGAGTGGCGCTGGCTGTGCGAGCAATCAGACATCGACGCGCTGAACCTGAGCGAACACGCGTGGCACGCGGGGAACGCCGATCACACGACTCACCCTGCCGGCTCGAAGGCCGCCGACTCCAACGGCTTGCATGATTTGCTGGGCAATGCGTCGGAATGGTGCATCGCCGCGGACGGCGGATGCGTTACACTCGGCGGAAACTACCAGACGCAAGCGGGCGACATGACCTGCGACTGGCGGGCCGAGCCTTCGCCCGCGTGGAACGCCAGCGATCCGCAGTTTCCCAAGAGCGTCTGGTGGCTTGCGGATGGAGGCTTCGTCGGCTTTCGAGTGGTGTGCGAAGTGGATGCAGACAAGGAGCGGGAATGATGTTCGACTTCGAGTCAGCCAACGGCAGTAGCGGTGACGCGATCACCAGGCGCGAGTTTGTCAAAGCTTCAAGCGCGCTCATGGCCGCAAGCGCGATCGGCCCGGCTGCATGGGCCGCCAGCCCGCGGCAGAGCACCGACACGATCCGCGTCGGACTGATCGGCTGCGGCGGTCGCGGAACGGGCGCGGCGTTCCAGGCCGTCAGCGCCGATCCCAACGTCGAGCTGCACGCCATGGGCGATGTGTTCGCCGATCAGATCGAATCGTCGCTGAAGAATCTGCAAGGCGCCAGCGCCAAGATCAACGTGCCCAAGCAGCGGCAGTTCGCCGGTTTCGAAGCCTACAAGGGCGTCATTGACAGCGACGTGGACATCGTCATTCTCGCCACGACGCCGGTCTTTCGGCCGATGCACCTCGAATACGCGATCGAGCGCGGCCGGCACGTCTTCTGCGAGAAGCCCGTCGCGGTGGATGCACCGGGCGTTCGCCGCGTGCTCGAAGTCGCGAAGCAGGCGAAGCAGAAGAAGTTGTCGTTGATGTCGGGCTTCTGCTGGCGATACAACTTCGCGCAGCGAGCGACGTATGAGATGATCCACAACGGCGCGATCGGCGAAGTTCGCGCCATTCACACGACGTACAACACCGGCCCGCTCGAAGACGTGCCGCGCCGGCCTGAGTGGTCCGACATGCAGTGGCAGCTTCGCAACTGGAAGGCGTTCACGTGGCTGAGCGGCGATCACATCGTCGAGCAGGCGATTCACGCGATCGACTGGATCAACTGGGCGAAGCGCGAGCAATTGCCGCAGCGCGCCTTCGCCGTGGGAGGGCGACAGTGCCGCGGCGGGCCGTGGACGGGCAACATGTTCGACCACTTCAGCGTGGTGTATGAATACGCCGACGGCACGCGGGCGCATCACATGTGCCGGCAGATTCCCAACTGCTCCAACGACAACACCGCGCACATCATCGGCAGCGAAGGCTCGTGCCGATCGAATCCGTGGGGCCCCGAATGCGTCATCGAGGGCCGCGTGAACTGGCGCCACGACGGGCCCGTCAACGACATGTATCAGACCGAACACGATGAACTCATCGCGGCGATCCGCACAGGCCAGCCGATCGACGACGGCGAATCGATGGCGAACTCGACGATGATGGGCATCCTCGGCCGCATGTGCGCCTACACCGGCCAGAAGCTGACGTGGGAGCAGGCGATCAATTCGCAAGAATCCCTGGAGCCGGCGTCATGGGACATGAATCAGGCAATTGCCTTTCCCGCGGTGGCCAAGCCCGGCGAGACACCGTTTGTATGAGCGACGCGATGCATGAGCGAAGATTCGATGTTCGCTGCGGCGGATCATTCACGCGCCGCCAGTTCGTTCAGGGCGGCGCGGCGATCGTCGGGGCCGCGGCCCTCGGCGTGAAGGCGCCGGCCTTGCAGGAGTCGAACTTGTCATCGAAGCGCGCCATCAGGAAAGCAGTCAAGTACGGCATGGTGAAAGGCGACATGCCGATTCGTGACAAGTTCGCCATGCTGCGCGAACTCGGGTTCGACGGCGTCGAACTCGACAGCCCCAACTCGTTCGACGCCCAGGAAGTCCTCGCGGCGCGCGACGAAACCGGGCTGACAATCCACGGCGTGGTGTGCGCCGAGCACTGGCGCAGCCCGCTTTCGCACCCCGATCCCGCCGCGCGAGCGCGCTGCGTCGAAGCGATCAAGACCGCGCTGCGCGACGCGAAGACCTATGGCGGAACGACGGTGCTGCTGGTGCCGGCGGTCGTGAACAAGGAAATCGATTACGCGCAGGCATGGGAGCGCTCGATCGACGGCATCCGCGAATGCCTGCCGCTGGCGCGAGAGCTCGGCGTTCGCATCGCGCTCGAAAACGTCTGGAGTGGCTTTCTGCTGAGTCCGCTCGAAGCGCAGCGCTACGTCGATGGCTTCGACAGCGACGCGGTCGGCTGGTACTTCGACGTCGGGAACATTGTCAATTTCGGCTGGCCGGAGCAGTGGATGCGCATTCTCGGCAAGCGAATCATCAAGCTCGACATCAAGGAATTCAGCCGCAAGAAGCGCGATGACGAGGGACTCTGGCGCGGCTTCGACGTCGAGCTGCTGGAGGGCGACTGCGACTGGCCGGCTGTGATGAAGGCGCTCGACGACATCGGATTCGAGGGCTGGGCGACCGCGGAAATCCCCGGCGGCGACCGCGAGCGCCTGTCGCGCATCGCGTCGCTCATGGATCGAATCATCGGTTTGACGTGAGTTTCAAGAACACCACGGAGGCACGGAAACACGGAGGAAGGAAATTGGTTGAAGCGGCCACTCAAACGCAGCATCAAACCCTTCTGATGCTCCGCGAACTCCGCGTCCTCCGCGCCCTCCGCGCTGAACCATGTGTGCAAGGATTGAGCAAGTGAAAGCGAATTTGAACATCAAGCAGGCCGAACTCACTCGACGCGATTTTGTGAAGACGACCGCCGCGACGGTCGCCGGCACATCGATCGCGACTTCCGCGCTCGGTCTGTCGCCGCGACGGCGAACGAAGGACACGCTGACAATCGGCGTGATCGGCTGCGGCGGACGGGGAACTGGCGCGGCCGCCAACGCGCTCGAAGCGTCGCAGCACACGCGTATCGTCGCGCTCGCCGACGTGTTCGCCGATCGGCTCAACGAATCGCGCGGCCACCTGAAGAGCATGGGCGATCGCGCGATGATCTCTGACGACAACTGCTTCGTCGGATTCGACGCGTATCAGCAGTTGCTCGATCACGTGGACGTGGATGTCGTGATCCTCGCGACGCCGCCGCATTTCCGGCCGATGCATTTCGACGCGGCGATCAAGGCCGGCAAGCACGTCTTCATGGAGAAACCGGTCGCGGTGGATGCAAGGGGCATTCGCAGCGTCATCGAGTCAGGCATGCAGGCGAAGCGGAAGAAGCTCAGCGTCGTCGCGGGCACGCAGCGCCGCCACGAAGCCAGTTATCTCACGGCATTGAAGAAGATCCGCGAGGGGGCGATCGGCGACATCATCGCGGCACGTTGCTACTGGAACCAGGGCGGCCTGTGGATGAACGACCGGCAACCATCCTGGTCCGACATGGAGTGGCAGCTTCGCAACTGGCTCTATTTCACCTGGCTCAGCGGCGACCACATCGTCGAGCAGCATGTGCACAATCTCGATGTCTGCAACTGGGCGCTCGGCTCGCACCCCGTGCGCGCGCTGGGCGTCGGCGGACGCCAGGCGCGCACGCAACCTGAGTACGGCCACGTGTTCGATCACTTCGCGATCGAATTCGAATATCCCCACGGCCAGTTCGTGCTCAGCATGTGCCGCCAGCAGGACGGCTGCCCCGGCCGCGTCGAGGAAGTCATTCACGGCACGAAGGGACGCATGATGCTCAGCCCCGGCAGCGCGCGAATCGTCGGCGAGACCGAATGGCGCTTCGACGGCGAGAATGCAAATCCATACGTTCAGGAACATCGAAGTCTGATCGCGTCGATCACCGGCCAGACGTATTGCAACGAAGCGCAGCAGGTCGCCGAATCGACGCTGACCGCGATCATGGGCCGCATGGCGGCCTACACCGGACAGACGATCGAATGGGACGCGGCGATGAACAGCGAAGAAAACTTGTCGCCCAGCGCGTATGAATTCGGGCCGCTGGACGTTCCGCCCGTCGCCGTGCCTGGGAAGACGAAGTTCAGATAAGAAAGAGTTGACCACGGAGACACAGAGGCACGGAGTAGGACGTGAGTGAGCGGATCATGAGACGATCAAGCCGGACCTGAGTCTTGGGGGGGGGCGAAGGTCGGGGTTCGGCCTCCTCGGAGAGTGTGAACATGCATCGACGAGAGTTTCTTGCAACGTCCGCTGCACTGACGGGTCTGACCGCGTCCGTAACCGGAGCGCTGGGCGCGCCTCAGGACGATGCAGTCGAACCGCCGCCTTCGCGCGCTCGCTTCAACCTGAACTACGCGCCGCACTTCGGCATGTTCGCGCATCACGCGGGCGAAGACCTTGTCGATCAGTTGAAGTTCGCCGCCGACGAGGGTTTCACGGCGTGGGAAGACAACGGCATGGCGGGCCGGCCGGTGGACGAGCAGGAGCGCATCGCGGCGGCGATGCGCGACCTCGGCATGACGATGGGCGTCTTCGTCGGGCACGCGGAGTGGCGCGAGCCGATCTACGCGCGCGGCGGCGGCGAAACGCGAACCATGCTCCAGAACGAAATGATCAAGGCCGTCGAAGTCGCCCAGCGCGTCGGCGCGCGATGGTGCACCATCGTGCCCGGGCCGTCGCATCGCGGCCTCGAATGGGACTACCAAACCGCCAACGTCATCGACTGTCTCAAGGCGATGAGCGAAATCTGCGAGCCCGCCGGCCTGGTGATGGTGCTCGAACCGCTGAATCCCTGGGCCAATCACCCGGGAATGTTCCTGACGAAGATTCCGCAGGCGTATCAGATTTGCAAAGCCGTGGATTCGCCTTCGTGCAAGATTCTCGATGATCTCTATCACCAGCAGGTGACCGAGGGCAACCTGATTCCCAACATCGACCGCGCGTGGGACGAGATCGCGTATTTCCAGGTGGGCGACAATCCGGGCCGCAACGAGCCGACGACGGGCGAAGTGAACTTCCGCAACATTTTCAAGCACGTTCACGCCAAGGGCTTCACCGGCATCGTCGGCATGGAGCACGGCAACTCGCAGCCCGGCAAGGAAGGCGAACGCGCCGTCATCGAGGCGTATCGCGCGTGCGATTCATTCTGACGGCTGTAGCTTGATCGACCGGAGATTCATCAAGGCGCTTCGGGGGATCTCCAGTGGCACGACGCGCAGTTCGTGTTCGCCGGCTCCGGTCACGACAAGCTCGCCCAGCGGGAATTCGCGAAAGTCAGTCCACGATTCGGTTGCGTGAACCTTCGCTTCGATTTCCTGCGAGCCGAGGACCACTTTGAACGAACCGCCCGGCGTGGATGGATCGCACGCATAGGTCAATGTGACACGATACCGGCCGATGCGATCAGCTCGGAAGCGCCACGAGATCGAATCGGCGACGTTCGTCCAGAAGCCGATGTTGTCCTTGCCATTGCCCGATTCGTAGCGGGCGGTGAAGCCGTGGAGTGTGGCGTCGATCGCATGAAGAATGAGCGAGCCGTCGGAATCCGGTTCGATAACCAGCGGCGCGATGATCGGCTCGCCCTGGATGTCCAGAACGATGACCGTCGCGGGCGGCGTCGGCGCGACGCCGTCGAGCGCAATGTGAACGTTCTCGCCATCTCGTGACGGCATGAGGGACGACTTGATCGCCGCGATGAGCGGGCGCGCATCGATGATCGTGCTTTCAAGTCCCGGCACGATGAGCGTGTTGTCCGCGGGCCAGTCGAAAACGTGCAGATACAGGCGAGTGTCGCCGCCGGGGAGGCGGCGCTGTGTGCAGCGTCCCCAGTGCAGGTTGCTGAACGGGCCGGCGGTCGTGCCGTAGATCGACTCGCCGTTGGCCGCGAGCCAGTCGCCGATGGCTTCGAGCCGTTCGATGCTCGGCCGCGGGATGTTCCCCCGCGCGTCGGGGCCGATGTTCAGCAGAAAGTTGCCGCCCTTGGATGCGATGTCGATCAGGTGGCGAATCAACTGCTCGCTGGACTTCCAGTTCGTATCGCTGGTCTTGAATCCCCACGTGTCGTTCATCGTCATGCACGTTTCCCAGTCAACGCCGGGCGCGCCCGTGCCGGGGATTTCCTGCTCGGGCGTGCCGAAATCACCGAGGAATTCGGGCGACTTCGTCAGACCCGCCATGCCGGCGCGTCCCTTATCGACTCGGTTGTTGATGATCGTGCGGGGGCTGACGTCGCGGACGAGGTCATGCAGCGCCTTGCCGCGCTCATGCGTCCACGTATCTTGCCATTCGCCGTCGAACCACAGGATGTCGATGGGGCCGTAGTCGGTGAGAATCTCGCGGACCTGTTCGTGAAGAAAGGCGGCGTAGCGATCGAAGTCGGCTTCGTCGTCGCTGCGGTCGTCCCATTCGCTCCGCGGCAGGTAATCCTGGTGATGCCAGTCCATGATCGAGTGATACCAGCCGATGCGGATGCCATGCGCGCGGCAGGCGTCCGCGAGTTCACGCATGATGTCGCGCTGAAACGGCGTGGCCATGATGTCGTAATCGGAAGCGCGCGAATCGAACAGCGCGAAGCCGTCGTGGTGCTTGGTGGTGATGACGAGGTACTTCATGCCGGCGCGTTTGGCGAGGCGCGCCCATGTGTCCGCGTCGAAAT
>CAZLDF010000275.1:0-6059 GCA_964558095.1 uncultured Isosphaeraceae bacterium
GGCGTGGCGGCGAGCCGGCGTGCGTAGTTTGTGCACTCGGCGAGCGTCAGGCCGCGCTGCATCGCGGGCTTGTCGCGCGCGTGATGCGGCTGAATCGCCAGCAACGGTCGCGGCTTCTGCGCGTTGCTCGCCTTGCCCGCGAAGTCCACCATCGACCAGTTGGCGAGCGCCATGCCCTCGACGAGCGCCTGGGCCGCCGCGGGCGGCGCCACCGGCTTGTCGCCCAGCGTCAGGTCAATCGCAAGCTTCGCGGCCTTGACCTCGCGGCGGTCGAGCGCGCGGATCAGCCGCGAGCCGACGATGCGCAGCGTGTTCGCGGTGAGCTTTTCCTTCGCGCCCAGTCCGACGAGCATGCACTCGTCGCCGGCCAGCGCAACTTCGCCCGCTTCAGCGCGAAAGCCCGGTCGTTTGAGCGCGCGTGAAACCTCGCCGCCGGTGGATTTGTCGATCGCGGCAAGTTCGGACGGCAGCTTCTTCGTTTCGGTGAAGACGCCGACGACGGTCACGGGCTTCGGCGCGGCGGCGATGCGGATGGACTTGTACAAGGACGAGACTCCTGGATTGCGATTCGTTGAAGGGGCGACAGTGTAGCGGAACCTCGACGTGATTTGCCGACTTGGGGGCGCGAGCGCGTCGGTCGCGCCGCTTGCTCGCCGCCATCGATTCTTCGGCCGTTGAGGCCGAAGAATCGATCACAGGCGAGACGCCTGAGCCACTGATCGATCACAGGCGAGACGCCTGAGCCACTGCATGAGTTGGCGCTCTACTATTGCTCGCCGTGAACGCTGTGCTTCGCATCATCGACGCCAACGCGAACCGCGCGCGAGAAGCCCTGCGCGTGATGGAGGACGCAGCGCGCTTCGCGCTCGATGATGCGGACCTGACTGCACAACTCAAACAGCTTCGCCATGATCTGGTTGCGGTTCTCAAGGCGTTCGACGGGCTGGAGTTTCATCGCGATACGCCCGGCGATGTTGGAACTGCGTTGACGACCGAGGGGCGGATGGAACGCGAGCGCGGCTCGATCGCCGATGTCGCAATCGCAGCGGGCAAGCGCTTGACTGAAGGCCTGCGGACGATAGAGGAGTACGCCAAGACGATCGATTCCGAAGCGGCGGCGAGCGTTGAGCAGATTCGTTACCGGGCGTACGAAATCGAGCGGCGACTGCACTTGCGCCTGGGCAGCGGCAGGTCGCGGCAGTGGCGCGTGTGCGTCATCATCACGGAATCGCTGTGCAGGCATCACTCCTGGCTTGAAGTCGCGCGACTGGCCCTCGATGGCGGCGCGGACTGCCTGCAACTTCGCGAGAAGTCGATTTCGGATCGGGAACTCTCGGATCGAGCGACGAAGTTGGTGGACCTCGCCGCCGGACGCGCGAGCGTGATCGTCAACGATCGCGTGGATATCGCACTGCTGTCGGGCGCCGATGGTGTGCATGTGGGCGAGGACGACCTCTCGATCGAAGAAGCGCGGCGAATCGCGGGGCGGCGATTGATCATCGGCGCCAGCACGCACGATCTCGATGAAGCGAAGCGCGCAGTCGATTCCGGCGCCGACTACTGTGGCGTTGGCGCGATGTTTGCGACTACCGTCAAGCCCGATCGGGAACCAAGCGGGCCGCGATACCTGCGGCAGTTCATCGAACGCCATCAAAACATGCCGCATCTTGCAATTGGCGGCATCACGCCGGAGAACGTTGGAGAACCCGTCGAACTCGGATGCCGCGGCGTCGCGGTGTCATCGTGCGTGTGCGGATCCAACGAGCCGGGGAATGTCGTGCGCGTTTTGCGCGAGGTATTCGCGACAGCGGTTGCGCTCACTTGAGTTGAAACTGCGATCGAGTTTGTCGAGCGTCATCGCGCGCCTGCACGCGCCACGCAGGGGGACAAGCCCCCTCGCGAAACGTCTCACCCCGGCAGGAAGTAGAACGCGACACCGAGAATGAAATAGACCGCCAGCAGCAGGACGCCTTCCATCCAATGCGATTCACCGTCGCCGGCGACCATCTCGACGATGGCGACGGCCGTCACCACGCCCACCACCTCCATCAGCGTGAAGTCAAGACCCATCGGATGCGGGCCCAGCGCATAGCTGGCGAACACCAGCACCGGCGCGACGAACAGTGCGATCTGCATGCTCGATCCGATGGCGATGTTCATCGCCAGGTCCATCTTATTCTTGAGCGCCATGAGCACCGCGGTCGAATGTTCCGCTGCGTTGCCGATGATCGCGACGAGGATCACGCCGACGAACACCTCGGTCATGCCCCACGTCTGGGCGGTGTGCTCGACCGCGCCGACGAGCATCTCGGCCATCAGCGCGATCAGCGCGGTAGCGACAAGCAGCGTGATGATCGCGCGCTTCTTCGACCACGTGCGCTCGTCGATCGCGTGCTCTTCGCCCAGCCCCGCGCCGAACAGGTGCGAGTGCGTCTTGAGCGAAAACACCAGGCTCAGAACATAGGCGATGAACAGCGCGATGCTGATGAGCAGACTGATGTCCTGCAGATGCGCATCGACCGCCTCGGCGTGCAGCGACACGGCGATGGCGGGAACGATCAGGCCGATCGCGCTGAGCACCAGCATCGTCGCGCCCAGGCCCGCCGCGGTGCGGTTGAAGCTTTGGCGCGTGTATTTCAGCCCGCCGCAGAGCATGCTCAGGCCCAGCACGAGCAGGATGTTGCCGATGATCGAGCCCGTGAGAGACGCCTTGACGACTTCGTGCAGGCCGCGCGCGAGCGCCGCGATGGCGATGATGAGTTCCGCGGCGTTGCCGAAGGTCGCGTTGAGCAGGCCGCTGACGCCCGGGCCATAGTGGCTCGCCAGGTGCTCCGTTGCCCTGCCCATCCACCCCGCCAGCGGAATCACCGCCCCGCAGGCGCCGATGAACACCCACACGTCGCTCGCATGCGCCAGATCCAGCACGATCGTGACGGGAACGAATACGAGCAGCCAGTCGAGGATGGTGATCTTGTAATTGCCGATTCGCATGCGCTCGCCCTGGTGGATTCAACGCGGAGTGCGCGGAGAACGCGGAGTGCGCGGAGGCGGAAGTATGGATTGCGCGGCGGCGATGAGCAAGTCTCGTCGTCTTGATTCGCCATCCCCAATTCCTGCTCCTCCCTCCGCGCCCTCCGCGTTCTCCGCGCTCTCCGCGGTAAACCAACCGGCGGCGAGCTACCGTATGGCGGATGGTTCGTGATGTGCGATTCATCATCCTCGGCTCCGGGACGTCCGCGGGCGTGCCGGTGATCGGCTGCGAGTGCGCGGTGTGCACATCCAGCGACCGGCGCGACAAGCGCACGCGATGCTCCGCCGCCGTCATGTTCACCGATGCGGACGGGCACGGGCGACTGGTGCTCATCGACACCTCGCCCGATCTGCGCGAGCAGGCGCTTCGCGAGAAGCTCGTCCGCTGCGACGCGATCCTTTATACGCACAACCACGTCGATCACACGTTCGGGCTGGATGAGGTTCGCCGCTTCAACGCGCTGATGGGTGAGCCGATCGACGTGTTCGCCGAAGAGCACACGATGCAGCATCTCTTCCGCGTGTACAAGCACATTTTCGAGAAGCATCGCAACGTGAACGACTCGTTCGTGGCGACGCTCACGCCGCGGGTCATCGACCCGGCGAAGCCGATCGACCTGTTCGGCGTGCGCTTCACGCCGCTGCGGTTCTTGCACGGGCGGTTGCCGATTCTGGGGTTTCGCATCGAAGCGCTTGATGAAGAAGGCAAGAATGCGAAGACGCAAGCGGCGCCGTTGCCGATTGCGTATTGCACGGATGTTTCAGCGATCCCGCCGGAAACCTGGCCTCGACTGAGGGGCCTTCGGCACGTCGTGCTGGACATGCTGCGATATCGCCACCATCCGACGCACATGAACCTCGATCAGGCGATCGCCGCCGCCGAGCAGATCGGCGCCCAGCAGACGTGGTTCACGCACATGACGCACGACATCTGCCACGCGCAGCTTGATGCGGAGCTTCCGGCGGGCATGTCGCTTGCGTTTGACGGCCTGCGGTTAGGAGCGTGAAGCGGCGTGCGCCGGCGGATCGCCGAGCGAGTTTCGCGAGCGGGCTTGCCCCGCTGCTGCCTCCTTACGGCGTGGACGCGGCCGCGGCGGCCTCGACAGGCAACGATTCCAGCGGCGCGTGCGAGCCGTCGCTGAGCACTACTCGAAGATCGTCGCCCTCGATCATCAGACCCTGCGGCGACGCGCCGTCCTCGACCGGCAGGTCGATCGCGATCACCCGGCCGCTGAACATCGTCGCGATGCGCGGCACGTGGGTATGCGCGACGACGATTCGCCGCACGTCGAAGGAATCGAGGATGCCGCCAAGCTGCTCCTCGCTCGCCGGTTCATAGCCGTTCTCCTGTCCGAAGTAGCCGCGATACCACAGCGGCCCATCACGATGGAGCACTTTCGCCAGCTCCGGATCGAGATTGGCCTTGTGATGGACATCGAGCGCCCAGCGCACGCGGTCGTTGATTTGCGTGATGCTCAGCCCGGTTGCGGCAAGCGATGGGCTGATCCCGCCGTGCGCCAGCAGCGTGTCGTTGATCCGCACGACGGCATGCTTGGTGCGAAGCCATCGGCCGAGAACTGTGTCGGCGGCGTAGAGCTGGTCGTACGGCCTTTTGAGCGCATCGCACGTGCGCCGCAGGTAGGCGTCTTCGTTGACGTATCGCAGGTCGCCGCGAAGCACCATGGCTTCGTGATTGCCCAGCACGAAGTGGACCGCGCCGCCGGCGCCCAGTGCCTGGGCTTCGAGCTGGTGAATGAGCCAGAGCATCTCGGTGACCTTGTCGCCGCGGTCGAATACGTCGCCGAGGAAGACGGCATGGCCATCGCCGAACGCCCATCGCAGTTGTTGGTCAATGATGCCCGCGGCCTGCAAAAGCTCGACCGCGGCCTCGAATTCGCCGTGGACGTCGCCGAGCACGAAGACGCGCTTCACGTCGTCGAATTCGCAGGGCTGGACCTGTGGCGAGCTGCGAACATCGTCGAGCACGATTTCCGGCAGCTCGCTGCCCGCGGGCGATTTCAGCCGCAGGGTCGGTTGCCCGACATGTTGTTCAGTGCGTGCCCGGCCGTCGTCGAGGATCCAGCTCACAGTGGCGTCGGCGCCGTCGCCGATCCAGACATACGGGCCGTCAACGACTTGCGGAACCTTGGCGGCAGCCTGATCCTCTTTCGGCCCGCTGCAGGAGGCCAGCGAGGCGACCGCGAGGGCGGCGAGGAACGTCGCCGGCGGCCGGGGCTTGAAATGGCGGAAGGTCGGGCGCTGCACGGGAAGATGATATCGGCGTGCCGGGCGGGGTACTTGCATGCGAAGCGGGGCGTCGCCGGGCGGCGAACGGTTTCCCAGGGCCGTGCGTTGGCCGGATGGGGTCTTTGCCCGCCGGGGGCCGGCCGCTAGACTATCCGCCCCATGGCCACGATCCGCGAGATCAAGAAGCGCATCACCGCCGTCGGCGCGATCCAGCGCATCACCAAGACGATGCAGATGATCGCGACGGCGAAGTTCACCGCGGCGCTGGATCGCGCCAAGAAGACCCGGCCGTACACCAACAAGATTCGCCAGCTTGTCGCCGAGGTCGCCGCCGCCGCGGGCGACATCGAGCACCCGCTGATCGACGGCCCGCGCGAGCGCGTCGGCAGGCGGCTGCTGCTGGTCATCACCAGTGACCGGGGCATGTGCGGCGCCTACAACGCCAACGTGCTGCGCGCTTCGATGTCGGTCGTGCGCGCCGCCCGCGAGGCCGGCGAAGAACTCGTCCTCGAATGCTCCGGCAAGAAGGGCCACGGCTTCTTCAAGTTCCAGCGATTGAATCTCGCCAACAAGTACTTCATCGGCGACAAACCGAAATACGAAGACGTCGAGCGCATCGCCTCGCGCTACATCGACGAGTTCACGCAAGGCAAGTACGACGCGGTGAGCGTGGCGTACATGAAGTTCATCAGCAACTCGCGCCAGTTGCCCGAGGTGCTGCAACTGCTTCCCATGCGGCCCGAGAGTGCAGCGGACATCGCCTCCTCCGGCGCCCCCCCCGC
>CAZLDF010000276.1:0-2517 GCA_964558095.1 uncultured Isosphaeraceae bacterium
ACGCTGGGCGCCAGCCTGCTGCGCCCCGACGGCGAGTTGCAGCCGATCCGCAAGAGCGACCTGACGCCGATCGAGCTGACCAGTTCACCCGAGATCACGCGGCTGCGCGACGTCGTGCGGTCCGCCGGTTTTCTTCAGGACAGCGTCGGCGACCTGGTGTACGCGAAAATTCTCTCCGATCGTCAGCCCACGCTGCGCTTCGATGCGCAGCGCACCGAGCAGCTCGCCGCGGCCGCCGGCGCCGCGGTTTCGGACGTGTTCATCGAACACAAGACCGGCGAGCCGATTTATCGACGGGGCGAGCGCTTGACGCCGGACCAGCGGGCTCAGCTCATGACCGAAGTCGCACAATTCCGCAACCAGGCGACGGCTGGGCAAACCTGGCTGCCGCGCCTGGGGCTGGCGGGGTTGATCGCGCTGTTGACGATCTTCGCCGGCGCGTACGTCGGCATGAATTACGATCGCGTCAGCCGCAACGCCATGCGGGTGCTGGCGATCGCGGCGCTCATGCTCGGCATGCTGGTGATCGTGTCGTGGGGCACGGCGCAGATGCCGGAGCTGCTCTACCCCGCCGCGTTCGCGACGACGCTGATTGTTTCGATCACGATGATGCTGGCCTATGAGCAGCGGCTGGCGGCGTTCATCGGCACGCTGCAGTGCGCGCTGACGACGCTGGCGCTCGATCAAAATGTGGCGTGGTTCGTGCTGCTGCTGACCGCCAACGGCGTGGTCATCGCGCAACTTCACGAACTTCGCCATCGCAACAGCCTCATTCGCGCTTCGGCCGTCACGGGCGCGTTCGTGCTGGTGGGCGTGCTGCTGCACGGGCTCTATGACACGCCGATGGTCGAAGGCGCGTGGACGCAGATTCTGATGCGCAGCGGGTTCGCCGCGATCGCGACGGTCGCCGTCGGGTTCCTCATGCTGGGGATTCTGCCGAGCGTGGAGCGCATCTTCGACATCACGACGGGCATGACGCTGGCGGAATTGCGCGACACGAAGCAGCCGCTGCTGCGGCAGTTGCAGCAGAAAGCGCCGGGGACATACAACCATTCGCTGCAGGTGGCGAACATCGCCGAGGCCGCCGCCGACGCCATCGGCGCCGATTCGCTTCTGGTCTATGTCGGCGCGCTGTATCACGACGTCGGCAAGATGAACAAGCCTGAATACTTCGTCGAGAATCAGCCCCGCGGCCGCAGCAAGCACGAAGGCCTCAGCCCCGCGATGAGCCTGCTGGTCATCATCGGCCACGTCAAGGACGGCATCGAACTCGCCCGGGAATACAACCTGCCCCGGTCGATCCAGCACTTCATCGAGTCGCACCACGGCACGACGCTGGTGGAATACTTCTATCACGCAGCGCGCGAGCGCGCGGACATCGTTGACAAGTCCGCGGTGACCGAGTTCGAATTCCGCTATCCCGGCCCCAAACCAAGAACGAAGGAAGCGGCGATCCTGATGCTGTGCGACGCGGTCGAATCGGCGACGCGCGCCATGGCCGAACCCAACCCCGGCCGCATCGAAAGCGTCGTTCGCAAAATCTCGCGCAAGCGCCTCATCGACGGCCAGTTCGACCAGTGCGACCTGACGTTTCGCGAGCTCAACGCGATCGAGGACGCCGCCATCACGCGATTGTGCGCGATTCACCACGGGCGCATCGCGTATCCGACGATCGGGCCGGCGCAGGGTGAAACGGGCATCGACGACACCGGCGCGGCGCAGGTGACCAAAACCGCGTGATCCGGTTAAGCCCCGGCCGCCAGGCCGGACGACACCGTGGATTCCGCGCGATGGACGTTGTGAAGCCACGGCGCGAAACCGCAAGCGACGGTCGGCGCGCATGCGGTGACGTGGTGTGCACACTAATCTGAATTCATCGCCACGCGCAGCGCCCGCTTCTGCGCATTGCTCATCGGCAGGTCGCGCATCTCGTTCGGCTGGCGCCACTGGCCTCGTCGCGCTCGCGTCGCGCCGCGATAAACGTGAAACGTGATCGCCCGATGCGTCGTGTGGTGGCCGAACGAATCCACATATCGCATCGAGCTGATCGGCACGTTCAGCAGCGCCGAGATGTCCTCACTTCGAAGTCTTCGACGCGCCTCGACCGTCGGCGACTGCCACATGCTCGACCACAAGCCGCGCGGCGGGCGCTGCACGAGAAGAATCAGGCCCCGCCGCTCGATGACGATCGTGTGATGATGCCGGACCTGTTTCATCGGTGCAGCCTTCGGCGGCGGGATCTGCGATGCCAATCCCCGGCGATGCGCCAGGCACATGCTCTTCAGCGGACATTCGGCGCATCGCGGATTCGTCGGTGTGCAGATCGTCGCGCCAAGCTCCATCATGCCTTCGTTGAGGCCGCCCGGATCATCGGCGGCGTGCACCAGCCGCTGAGCCGTCGCCCACGACCAGTGCTGCATGTCGCGCGAGTCCGGTGAGGCGGTTTGGGCGAACAACCGCGCCAGTACACGTTGGACGTTTCCATCGACGACCGGAGCGCGCTCGCCGAAGACAATC
>CAZLDF010000277.1:0-5443 GCA_964558095.1 uncultured Isosphaeraceae bacterium
TCTCCACAGGCGACTCTTCGACCCGCTCGCGAAACAGCGTCACTTGCCCGTGTCCACCGGTCTCCATACGCTCAGGGTTCGCCATGCGTTTCAACCTCATCGATCGGGTCATCGAGCAGTCGCCGCAGCATATTGTTGCTGTCAAGCAGGTCTCCAATGCCGAGGAGTACCTGGGCGATCACTTTCCCGGCTTTCCGATCCTTCCGGGGGTGATGATGGTCGAGACGATGGTGCAGGCCGCCCGGCGGATGCTTGCGGACCGCGGCGACGAGCGGCTGGTGCTGGGCGAGGTGAAAGCCCTGAAATTCGGGCAGATGGTCCGCCCCGGCGAGGCACTGGAGGTGCACATCACCCTCAACAGGGTCCTCGACGACGGCTCGTTCGACTGCAAAGGCGCCGGCAAGGTCCGCCGCAACGGCCACAACGGCCAGGCCGACGAGACAGCCGTCAGCGGAAGGTTTACCATGCGGGCGATTCGCAAGGATTGATGATCCGCACGATCGAGGGATTGATGCGCCTGAACGCCCTACGGCCCTCACCCCAGCCCTCTCCCAAAGGGGAGAGGGAGTAAGAAGCATCAGGAGTTCCCATGGCGATGAGCCGCGACGAAATCTATGACAAGATCCGCGAAGTCCTTGAAGAGGCCCTGGGCGCCGATGAGGAGGACATCACCATGGAGGCGAGCCTCACCGCCGACCTCGAAGCCGAGTCCATCGACTTCCTGGACATCGTCTTTCGGCTGGAGAAGACCTTCTCGACGGACGCGCAGCCCTTCCGCATTTCGCAGGGCGAGCTCTTTCCGGAAAACCTGATGGAGAATCCGGACTGGGTCCGCGAAGGCAAGTTCACCGAAGAGGGCATGGCGATGCTCCGCGAGCGCATGCCCCACGTCGATTTCAGCGAGTTCGAAAGTGACCGCAGCGTGGCGAAGGTCGCGGACATGATCACCGTGAAGTCGATTGTGGACTTCGTGTACCGCAAGCTGAGCGCTGAACCAGCGCGGGCGTGAGCAGAAGCAGCGACGAAGCGACGGAGCGACGAAGGGGAAGACTGCGCTCGTGAGGTGATTCGAAGTCAATTCCGCGATCCGGAAATCGCCAAATCACGAGATCACGAGATCTACCCGGACCTTCGAAGACTCAGGTCCGGCGTCTAAACACCCGATCACCGGATCACCCACTCATCTCCCACCACCATGCGCTGGATGTGGATCGACAGAATCGTGGAGCACGAGCCCGGCAAGGCGATGGCGGCGATCAAGAACGTCTCGCTCGCTGAGGAGCACCTGCACGATCACTTCCCCGCCGACGACGTGCGCGATCCCCTGCCGGTGATGCCCGCCTCGCTGATGATCGAAGGCATGGCGCAAACGGCGGGCATCCTCGTCGGAGCGGCAGGCGAATTCCGTGAAAAGGTCGTCCTCGCGAAAGTCGCGCTGGCGCGGTTCGACGCCGACGTCTTCCCCGGCGAGACGATCCGATACGACGCCGCGATCGAGCGCATCGACGCATCCGGCGCTTCCACCGTCGGCACGGTGAAGCGCCTGCGCCATCTCGATCCGCATCACGGCGGCGAATGGCAAACCATCGGCCGCGTCGATCTGATGTTCAGCCACCTCGATCAGAACATGGCCGGGCTGGAGTTCCCGGAAGAAAACTTCGTATTCTCCGACAACTTCCGCGTGCTGCTCGCCAGCGCGGGCCTTGAACACCTCGTTCCGGCCTGAGCGCCGCCTTACGGCAGAGTGATAGCGGCCGGCAATACGATCCAATCTGTCAAGCCCCCCTTGTCGCCATGTTCCATGTGACCGCGCCGCGATCGCACGCATCAGAGTCGATGAAGGCGCTCGATGCGCCGGCCCCCCCTTCACACTCGAAAGGAGACATCGATGCCGCGCCTGCACGCAGTCAATCCGAAGACCGACACCGGTCCCGCAGCCGAGTTCCTCAACGGGCCGCTGAAGTCCAAGCAAATCAACATCTTCAAGGGCATCGGCGCCAATGCGAACGTGCTCAAGGCGTTCGTCGCGTTCTCCGGCGCGGTCAAAGCCGCGGGCGAACTCACCGCCGCGGAACACGAAATCGTCGCCCTCGTGACGGGCCAGAAGCACCGCTGCGAGTATTGCCTCGCGGCACACACGCTCATGGCGGGCAAGGCAGGCCTGAAAGATGACGAGATCATCGACGTGCGCAAGGGAATCGGGTTCGACGATCGCTCGCAGGCGCTCGTCGATTTCGCCACGGCTGTGATCGACACCGACGGCTTCATCAGCGACGAGCAGCTCGAACGGTTCCGCGAGGCGGGTTTTTCCGACGCGGCAGTGGTCGAAGTGCTCGCAGCGATCGCGGTGAACACCTTCACCAACCTCTTCAATCACGTGCACGAGACGGAGATCGACTTCCCCGTCGCGGTCGCCGTTTAGGCGCGAGCTGGCCGTTTAGCCGCGAGCCGACAGGCGAGCGCGATTCGCGCGTTCACATGACATCACCCGCAACAAAACAGCGACGCGGCCCCCGGATGAAGGCCGCGTCGCCCTTTGCAGCGGGACGTAAACAGAACTAATCGATCAAACTGTCGTTCAACCAGTCGTTCAGTCGCCGGTTGAGAATCAGACAGAGAAAAAGGCCCCGTCCGGGGAGGCAATCCGACACGGGGCCGATCCAGGGGGGTCCGTTTCCACCCTTTCCACCCAGTCGCCTGAACAATCCAATTCACAGCGCGGCGCGGCAAGCACTTGCTCCACCGGCGGCATGCGCGAGTTCTGAGTGTGCGCTCTGCGGTGTTCTGCGAGTCTCAGGCGCTCAGCGCCCAAGAAGGATGATCCCGTGAGGGGACTGATAACCTCGCGTCCGCCTGCTCCTCGCCCGCAGGGCGCACGAGCGTTGCCAGGGTCGCAGCGCTTCGCAAGCCCCTGGGAAGGCGAGCGCACGCTTCGTCCGCCCTCCGGGCGGAGAAAGAAAGAGAGGGGAGTGGGCCAGGCTTCCAGTGGCTCGCTCGCAAAGCCTCGCAGCGCCACTGGCAACGATCGTTAGCCCTCCGGGCCATCACCGCAGAGGACGCCAGTGCGACTTCGCTGTTCTTCGCCCGCAGGGCGCACGAGCGTTGCCAGCGGCGCAGCGCTTCGCAAGCCCCTGGAACGCGGACTACTTCACCCTTTCCCAGTGATCGACGAACTGGCCGTGGATCGTCGCGGTGAAACCGGCGTTCGTGAACACAACCAGCGGCTCGTTGTGCAGAGGCAATTGGAATTCGAGTTCGCGGTTGTCGAGGACGGTGGGCGCGGTTCCCGATGTCGGTGAGCCGTCAAACTCGACGCTGTCGCCTTCGCCGGTGAAGTAGTAGATGTTGGTTTCGCTATAGACGCCCTGGCCGAGCTTGTATCGCGAGATGCCGGAGCGCGAGAAGCGGTTGCCGTCCTTGTCGAGCCATGTGACGTTGAGGTTGCGGTAGTCGCGGGTGAGCGTGATGAGGCCTTCGACATCGGGCGGCCTCTGGACGCTGCCGTCGGGCAGGTCGCGGGACATCAGGCGGTAGGTGCCTGCGATGCTGGGCCCGCCGACGTTGGTCACCCCGCCGCAGCCGAGCGTGCAGAGCGTCGCCGCCAGCAGAATCGCCAAAGGCCATCGCGCGAGCGCGGATTTGAAGTTGAACATGGGCGTTTCCTTTCCAGTGGCACTGACGGACGAGCGGAGTCCCCGGAGCATGTCAGTGGGTTTGCACGGAGTGTATTGATTCCACCCTAAATCGCCAGCGGCACGATGCGGGAAGACGAGTTGCTGGGGCGCGGCGCCCCGGCACGAGCGAGCTCCAGCAGCAGATGTTGCTGCACGTTCGCCGTAGCGACGCAGGGGGGCGAGCCCCCTCGCGAAACACGGCGAGTGCTACGATTGCATTCGGAGATCAGCATATGGACGAACAGACCCGAACCGACGGCAGCGCCTCCCGCGTCGAACAGGCGACACAAGCGGCAGCTCACCATCAGCAGCAGCAGCAGCAATCGCGCATCAGCGAAGCAGCGAACGCAGCGCCGCGCTGGGATTACAGTCCGGCGCCGGAGAAGGTGCCGGTGACAATCGCCGACCGGTATGGCCTGTTCATCGACGGCGAGTTCGTTTCGCCGAAGTCGCGCAAGCACTTCGCGTCGATCAATCCCGCGACGGAAGCCGTGCTGTGTGAACTTTCTGAAGCGGGCGGCGCGGACGTCGATGCCGCGGTCGCCGCGGCGAAGCGCGCTCAGCCGAAATGGGCGAAGCTCAGGCGGCAGGAGCGCGCGAAGTACATCTTCCGCATCGCCAGGCGGATTCAGGAACGCGCGCGTGAACTCGCTGTGCTCGAAACCATGGACGGCGGCAAGCCGATTCGCGAATCGCGCGATGTCGATATTCCCCTGGCGGCGCAGCACTTCTTCTATCACGCCGGCTGGTGCGACAAAATCAAGTACGCATTCCCGGGGCGCGATCCGAAACCCGTCGGCGTCTGCGCGCAGATCATCCCGTGGAATTTTCCGCTGCTCATGGCGGCGTGGAAACTCGCCCCCGCGCTCGCCTGCGGCAACACCTGCGTGCTCAAGCCCGCTGAGACCACTTCGCTCACCGCGCTGCGCCTCGCCGAAATCTTTCAGGAAGTCGATCTGCCGCCTGGCGTGGTGAACGTCATCACCGGCGCGGGAACGACGGGAAAACTGCTCGCCGAGCACAAGGACGTGAAGAAACTCGCCTTCACCGGCTCGACGGAGGTCGGCAAGATTCTGGCGCGCACCGTCGCCGGCACCGACAAGAAGCTCACGCTCGAACTCGGCGGCAAATCGCCGAACATCATCTTCGAGGACGCATCGATCGATCAGGCCGTCGAAGGCATCATTTCAGGCATCTACTTCAACCAGGGTCACGTCTGCTGCGCCGGCTCGCGTTTGTTCGTGCAGGAATCGATTCTCGAAACAACGATCGCGAAGCTGCGCCACCGCATGAAGTCGCTGCGCGTCGGCGACCCGATGGACAAGAACACCGACATCGGCGCGATCAACAGCAAAGCGCAGCTCGCGACGATTCACCGGTATCTCGAAGCGGGCAACGTGGAAGGCGCAAAGCTGCACGAGATGAATGGCTCGCCCTTGCCGAAGAAGGGCTTCTGGTGCCGGCCATGCTTCTTTACGGGCGTGCAGCCGAGCCACGTCATCGCGCGCGAGGAGATCTTCGGCCCGGTGCTGGCCGTCATGACCTTCCGCACACCCGCCGAGGCGATCGAGCGGGCCAACAACACGCCCTACGGCCTGGCCGCCGGCGTCTGGACGGACAAGGGCTCCAAGATCTTTGAGATCGCCAGCAAACTCAAGGCGGGTGTGGTGTGGCTGAACACCTACAACAAGTTCGACGCCGCCAGCCCCTTCGGCGGGTTCAAGGAATCCGGCTTCGGTCGCGAGGGCGGGCTCCACGGCCTCCGCGCC
>CAZLDF010000278.1:0-2733 GCA_964558095.1 uncultured Isosphaeraceae bacterium
ACTTCGTACTGCCGCGCATCCGGCGGCGGCGAACCGGCGGGCTTGCGATCAGGCAGCAGCCAGCGCGATGCGAACATGATGAACGCGACGCCGGCGATCGTGGTGGGCACGCCAAGCCAGGCGATGCTCCAGAACTGCTCGGCCGCGGAAAGCGGCTGGACGTTCAAGTCAGTCAGCCACTGGTTGTTGACGAGATCGTCGCGTTGCGGGACAGCGGCGGTCGTCGCAGTGCGAGCGTTATCGAACATCTTGAGATAGAGGCTCATCACCACGATGTTCGACGCCGTGCCGATGTAGGTGATCTTCCCGCCGAGGATCGTTCCAAAGGAAAGCGGGATGAGAAACTTGCTGGGGCTGATGCGCAGCTTGCGGGACCACTCGATGACGATGGGCACGTACATCGCGACGATGGGGGTATTGTTCATGAACGCGCTCATCGCGGCGACCGGCGCCATGAGGCGAAACTGCGCGCCGGCGAGCGACTTCGGCCGCCCGAGCAGCTTCGCGGCGATCGCCGCCATCCCGCCCGTTTCCTTCAGGCCCTCGGCGACGATCAGCAGCGTGCCGATGATGACCAGCGCCTGGTGGCCGAACCCCTTGATGCCGTCGGTGACGCTCAGCACGCCGCCCCCGCCGAGCACTTCGCGCGAAAACGCATCGCCCAGAAACAGCAGCGTCAGCCCGCCGATCATCGCTACGTCGATGTTGATGCGGTTGGTCATGAGCGCCGCCATGACCAGCAGTATGGCAGCGATGGTGTACCAGCCCTCGAACGTCATGAACGGCGATTGTACGCGATGCGGCGAAAGCTCGAAGAACCGCCGGGGTCAGACCGCAGGGTAATCGCGTTTTCAATTGGGTAGCAGAGAGGAACCGCAGATGAACGCAGATGGACGCGGATGGAAACCACGATGCGGCGTGTTCACCTGTCCCATCTGCGTTGATCTGCGTTCATCTGCGGTTGCGAATTGGAAGACGCGATTGACCGGCGTTAGACCGGCGCGCCGATGCCCAGCCTTTCGATCGCTGCGATGATTCGTTCGTGCCACGCCGCGGCGGCGCAGATCACGCCTCGGTTGTCTTCCAGCGCAGCGCCGCGGCTGAAATCCAGCGGCGAACCCGTGATGTCGGTGACGACCGCGCCCGCCTCCGTCGCGATCAGCGAGCCCGCCGCGTGATCCCATATCTTCTCGCGATACTCGGCCTTCGTGGGCAATCGCAGATACGCGTCGGCCTGGTTGCGAGCGACAATCGCGTACTTGCACTGGCTGTCCAGACGCACCGGCGTGGATTGGCCGCCAAGGCGCTCGACGACGCGCGCCGAGTCGGACTGCCTGGTATGACCGCTTTCGACGGACTCGCAGATGCGGATCATTCCGTCGGCGGCGGCTTCGCTGGCGGCCATGCACTTGGGCAGCGCGTTGATGTGCTCGGGATCGATCTCCCACGCGCCTTGCCCGCGCGCCGCGGCGTAGATCACGCCGCGCGCGTCGGCGACCTCGAGCGAGGCGTCGTGCGCAACCGGCAGGTTCGGGCAGCCCATCACGCCCAGCGTCACCTTGCCGCGCTCGATCAAGGCGAGCGCGATCGCATATTGCTGGCCGCGAAGAAAACCCTTCGTGCCGTCGATCGGGTCGAGCGTCCAGTAGGATTTCCCCGTGGCGTCGTGATCGCAGTGGTCGATGGCGTCGAGCACCGCATCGACCGTCACGTCCGGCCATTCCTCGTGCACGGCCCGGCGGATTTCCTCCCGAATGGCCGCGTGCTCGGCATCGCGCAGCATCCGCGAGTGCTCCTCGCCGACGATGCGCACTTCGCCGAGTTTCCGCTGCATCACGAGCGCGACCAGCGCCTGCACGGCGAAGTCGGCGACCGTCACCGGGCTGCGGTCGTCCTTGGTTATGCGCACGACGCGCTCGAGGTTCGCCTGCACCGAGCGCGCCACGCGGCACGCGGAGGCGACGGCCGTCAGCGCTGCGTGCAAGTTGGGTTCGGCGAGGTCCATTTGAATCGGGAGAAAGCGTGAGCGACGATCATAGCCGTTCACGCCGGACCTGAGGAGTCTGCGACGAAGTCGAAGATCCGCCGTGGCGGGGTCCGGGTCGGTCCGGGTCGGCGTGTTCACTCGCGTTCGACGGCCTGCACGAGGTTTCGGAACTCCGGACGGAGCGCAGGATCGATCCGCGCGGTGAACTCGCCCGTCAATCGATGATGGCGGATCAGGCCGACGACATCAGCGATGTCCTGCGAGCGCAGGACGCTGCTCGTGCCGCTGCGAAGTTTGAGATTGATGAGGTCGGCGAGGCTGACGGTGCGGATGCCGTCGATGTCCTGGAAGTGACTCGGCGCGACTCGAACTTGCGCGAGCGTCACAAGATGCACGGGCACGTCGCGGCGCATGAACTGACGATTGGCCGCGTCGAACTCGAACCCGGCCGCTTCGAGCGATCGCGCGAAGGGCTGAGGTTCGTCAATGAAGACATCGACATCGACGGTGGTGCGAACGTGGCCGTGCAGGAGCGTGGCGACGCCGCCGATGACGGCGCCGTTGAGATTCTCATCGCGCAGGATCGTGGAGACCTCGCGCGCGACATCCAGGATTGCCCCGCCGCCGTTCAATGCCGCCAGCGCCTCCGTGACCAGTTGCGTGCTCATGGGCAATGATAGACGGGCGACCCGGACCTTCGCGGACTTAGGTCCGGCGTGAGCGCCCGCAATCAACCCGCGGGCTTC
>CAZLDF010000279.1:0-2654 GCA_964558095.1 uncultured Isosphaeraceae bacterium
TGGAAAATTGCCGGGTGGTCGATGATGAAGCGCCGGATGCGGTGAATCAGAAGAAGCGCATCGACGTGCCGAGCGTGCGCTTCGAGGCGGCGAACCTGCCGCCGATCGCTGACATGGCAAGCGGAGAACTGCTGAGTCTGACTCGCTCGCTCGCGCAGAAGCAGGCGCGCTTGCAACGGGGCGTCGAGCGGCTGGAGCGCAATCTCGCTGCGATGGAGTTCGAAATCTCCGGCCGGCTGGGTCAGCGCTACGCGATGAGCCTGACGGCGATTCTGCTGCTGGGCCTGGGCGCGATCCTGGCGATGTGGCTTCGCCGCAGCACGCCGCTGATCGTCTATCTTTGGGCGTTTCTGCCTTCGATTCTCGATCTGATTGTGATCTCGGGCGGGGAGCAGATGATGCGCGACGGCAGCCTCGCGGGCGGCGTGGTCATGTGGGCCGGCAACGCCCTGCTAGTGCTGATGTGCATTGTGTTCTTCCTTCGATTGAGCCGCAATTAGGCGCCCCCTCTCCCCTTGGGAGCGGGCTGGGGTGAGGGCCGTGCGTAGGGCAATCATGGTGAAATCCGGATCAAGGAATGCTTCGATGATTGCAATCGCCTCGAACAAATGAAACTTCTCGACCGCCACATTCTCGCTCGCTTCTTTCTGAACTTCGTGCTGTTGTTCGCGCTGCTGTTCGTGTTCGCGTCGGCGATCGACATCGTGCTGAACCTCGACGCGTTCGTGGAGGCGGCGCATCGGGTCATGGAAGGCGACGCGGCGGAGGCGGCGGTGGGCACGGAGGGAAGCACGGAGGGGGGGGGCAGCACGACAGCGGGCGGCGGCGGGCTGCTGAGGTTCTGGGCGACGCTCGCCGGCGTCATGTTCAACTTCGAAGGGCCGCGCATCTTTCACTTCTTCTCGTTCCTCCACGGCCTCGCAGCGGTCGGCGCGATGGGCTTCACGCTGGCGCAGATGTATCGACATCGCGAACTGGCGGCGATGCTCGCGACGGGCATCAGCCTGCACCGCGTCGGCGTGCCGTTCGTGCTGGGCATGTTCGCGCTCAGTCTCGCGCAGCTCGCCAATCAGGAGTTCATGCTGCCGCGCGTCGCGCCGCTGCTGCTGCGCGGCCACGGCGACATCGGGCGCACAACAATTCAGGACTTCCCCGTCACGCTTCTGCCCGACGGCGCGGGACGCGTCTTCCACAGCCCCGCGTTTCACCCCCAGACGCAGACGATGGACTGGCTGACGGTGCTGGAACGCGATGCGAGAGGCCGGCTGACCGGGCGCGTCAGCGCCGATCGCGCGACGTGGAGCGAGCCGCGCCAGGCGTGGCTGCTCGAGGGCGGCAGGGCGATCAGCGTCCAATCGGCGGACCTCGGATCGGTGGAGGGGGGGGATATTCAGACCGAGCCCGGCGCGGCCGCGGCGGTCGAAATGCTCGGCACCGACCTCTCGCCGCAGGTCCTCACGCTGCGGCACTACGAGCAGTTCTCGACGATGCTGAGCCTGCGACAGATTCGAGCGATGCTCGACTCGCCGGGGATCACCAACGTGCGCACGCTGCTGCGCCAGCGGTTCTCGCGGTTTTCGATGGTGCTGGTGAATCTGCTGGTGATGGTGGTGGCGCTGCCGTCGTTTCTGATCCGCGAGCCGGCGAACCTGCTCAAGCGAAGCGTGACGTGCTCGGGCATCGCGATCGTGTCGCTGCTGGGCGCGGGGATTTTCATGCTGATGGATCTGCCGATCGCGCCGGCGGTGGGGGTGTTCCTGCCTGTGATCGTGCTCTTTCCGCTGGCGCTGGGGCGGGCGGTCCTGTTGAAGACGTAGCGTTGTGTCGCGCGAGGTACGATCGGTCGAAGCGTCGCCGCGGAGCGGTCCAAATTGCCGCGCTCACACCTGCAACGATTCTCCTGCATTCCAAGCCGAGCGGTGTTGGTCACTTCGCAGGTCGAACCCAAACGCGTCGAAGACCTGAAGCTGGTCCTCTGGACCGAGCATCAAGTCGTCGATGATCTTTGGAAGTGGGAATATTCCTTTCTTCCGAAGGACAAGGTGGAATCCGTCGCCGCAGAGGCGCTGGCGAAGCTGGCCAAGCATCCGCAATGGTGGGCGCGGTACTACGTGGCGGAGATCATGCGGCGATACCCGCCGTTCCGCACCGATGAACTCATCCAACTGCTCGCCGCCGATCCGGACGAATCGGTCTGCGGCGTCATCGAGCAGATCAGCGGCGTCAAAGTGGAACCGCAGGGCGGTGGACCGCCCGACGCCCCGCCGAAGAAACGTCGACCGACCGGTAGATTGGGCAAAGAGTGCACGTCGCGTTCCAGCGGGGCGGCTGCAGGGCGCGCGAGGCGCGTAATGGCGCGAACCGGCAGCCGATGTCGATGCCCTTGACGGATCGTTCGATACGATGTCCGCTCATCGTGCCGACGCTTCACATTGTCATGCCGGTGTTCAACGAGGCCCGGACGCTGCGCGCGTGCGTCGAGCGCGTGCTCGCAGCGGAGTTGCCGACGTCGTGGCGGCGGCGGATCGAGATGGTCGATGACCGCTCGAGCGATGAGAACTTGCGCATCGTCGAGAACATAGTGAGCGAACTCGCGAAGTCCGGCGCTGCGATTCGACTCCATCGACACGACATCAACCGCGGCAAGGGCGCTG
>CAZLDF010000280.1:0-3798 GCA_964558095.1 uncultured Isosphaeraceae bacterium
CGACGATGCGTCCGCCGCTCGAACGGCCGCGCTCGAGTGGGAGTTCGACATCAAGACGCAGCGAAGCGAATACCGCGGCCTGACGCTGGTGCAGCTCACCGTCAGCGAAAAGGCGCCCGCCGGGGCATCGGATGATCCTGAGAGCGCGGCGGTGTCGGTGACGCTGCGCCAGCTCATGCCGCTGAGCGATCCCGATGCTGAGCAGTACGAAGTGGATGATCTGGTGGAAGGCCTTCCCGCAGCGGACGAATCCGGTGGACGCGGTCGAGATGAAGAGGACGAAGAGGGCGAAGACGCAAGCGATGAAACCAGATGGAGTGACGAAATGTGATGCGCGTGACCGCCCGTCAATCGCATCATCGCGCCCTCACGCTGCTGGAACTGCTGCTGGCGATCGGCCTCATCATCGCGCTGCTGGCCTCGATGTTCGCGTTTCTCTTCGACATTATGGACACGCGAAGCCGCACCGCCGAGTTGACGGCCCGCCAGCGCGCCGCGACGACGCTCATCGACCGGCTGGAGTCGGACCTCATCGCCTGCATCACCGCCGATTCGCAGGCGGGCGCGGGCGTTCGCGGCGATGAATCGTCCGTCACTGTCCTCACGCGCAACGTCCCGGTTCACCTGGCGCAGCGCGGCGGCGACGATCCCGCCACGCTCGCGGACCTGCAGCAGGCGAGCTACACCTACGACCTCGCAACGCGGCAAATCAGCATTCGGCGACGGGTCGTCGGCGACGGCGCAGCCGGCCGCGACGCCGAGGCGTTCCCGCTCGATGCTCAACTCGGCAAGATCCGCTTTCGGTACCACGATGGCAATCAGTGGCGCGACTCGTTCGACAGCGCCGCAGCCAATCAGCTTCCCGCAGCGGTCGAAGTCGCCGTTTGGTTCCAGCCCTGGCCGATTGACCTGCTTGACGATCGCTCGTTTGGCGCGACAGAGGAGGGAACATCCTCGCCCGACACGGGGCTCGAACGACTCACGTTCGACCCGGACGCGAACTTCGACGAAGACGCCTACGCAGCGATCAGCGACTTCGATTCGCAGGACGAGCCCGTTCCTGATCGGCTGCGCATCATCATCGTGCCCGATGCGCTGGCGCCCGAAGACGAGGACAACGAGGCGTTCTTCGCGAACACAGAGTCCGAAGGCGAGGAAGTCCAGTGATCGTGCCGAGCCCCCAATGTAGAACAGTCACCTGCAGTCGCGGAATCCTTGACGACTTGCGTGCAGCAATCTCGGCGATTCAAGCCGTTTGCGTGCCGCACGGCCCTCACCCCGACCCTCTCCCAAAGGGAGAAGGAGTCGATCGACGCGGCTTCGTCCTGCCGGTGGTGCTGATCATCATGACGATCGCATTGCTCATCGGCACGGGCATGCTGTTCATGACGCAGGCCGAGGCGGCGGGCATGGTCGGTTCACTGCAGCAGGCCCAATCGCGGGCGCTGGCGTGGTCGGGCGTGCAGGCGGTGATGAATCGGCTCGATGACCAGCGCCGGCGGCTGCTTGAAAGCGATCTGCCCAGAGTGGATGAGCAGTACATTATCTATGAGTTCGGCCGGCGGCTGGGCGTCGCGCGCCTGCTGCCGCTCAACGGCGCCGGCGATCGAATCATCGCCGAGAACACAAAGCTCGACCTCAACTTCGTCACCGCCGAGATGCTTGTGAAGACCGGGCTGATCGACGAAGAACTTGCCGCGGCGATCATCGCGTATCGCGAGGGGTCTGCGGGCGGCGTCATCCAGAGCGAGGCGGAATTGCTGCGCGTGCCCGGCATGACGCCGCCGATCCTGTATGGACCGCTGGAATCGATGGCGATCGATGCTGATCAAGCGGATGCCTCTCGCGGCACGGGCTTCGACGGCGCGTCCGGCGCACGAGCTGAGGACCTGCCGCGCGGGCTTGCCGACGTCGTCACGGTCTATGGCTATGAGCCCGCGCTGCAGCGATCGGGTAAGCGGCGCATCAACCTCAACGTGCCCTGGTCGGAGGAACTCGGCCGGCGGGTCGCGCAGCGCTGGGACGAGAACGCTGCGACGATCCTCAAGCAGATATTCGACAACGGCACGAAATTCGACACCGAAGCGCGCATTTATCAGGTCTTGCGATTCTTCAGTGTCCCGCCGGAAGATTGGCCCGACATCATCGACGCCCTCACAGCCGACGATTCGATCTATCACTTCGGCCGGGTCAACGTCAATCACGCCCCACGGGAAGTGCTCGCGGCGATCCCCGGACTCGACGACGAAGCGGCGGCAGGCATCATCCAGAACCGCGAGAGCCTCGGCTTCGACGAGCGCAACACCGTCGCCTGGCTCGCCATCAACGATGTGGTCCCCCACGAAGCCTACGACGATCTGGCGGCCTGGATCACGACGCGGTCGTGGACGTTTCGCCTTCGCCTGGCTGCGGGCGAAGTCGATGCCGACGAGCCCGACGGGCCGCTGCTTCACCCGGTGATCTATGAGGTGGTGATTGATCTCGCGGCCCCGCGAGCCCGCGTGGCGTACCTGCGCGACATCTCATCGCTCGACACCGCTCTGCGCATCGCCCAGCGAGCCGAACCCGATGAGGATGAACGGGACTGGGAGTCCTCTCTCGAAAGCGACGCGGCGGGCGAAGCGACGACGTTGCAGCGGCCGCTGCACGAATTCACCGACATGCATTCGTTCGATCGGCCCGGCGATCCGGACGATCCCGCAGGCGATGCAAGCCGCGGACGCAATCAAGACGATGAATGGGTCGGAGGTGAAAGTGCGGGCGCGGGGCTCGCGCCTGACACCGCCGGTTCCTCAGCCGGTACAAGCGCAATGCCGCCCGGCGGCGGGTCCGACGCCGCGCCTCGAGGCCGGCGCGTCGGCCGCTGGCGCGGAGGATGAAAGTGGCCGCGGACACAAGGGGACATGGAGACGTGGAAATGGATTCATCGTCAGGGGCGAGGGGGGCCGGAGCCTTTGGTTCGCATTTCGGGCGACGGGCTTTGCGAAGACCGAACATCGATCACCGGATCATCGGATCTCCAAATCACCAGATCACTCGGTCCCTTGCTCCGTGTCTCCGTGTCTCGGTGGTTGGTTTTCAATCGATGAGGGCAGAATGAGCAGGGCGGGACGGGAACAGGTGGTCATCGAGGTCAGCCGCGGGCGGTTCGCCGCCGTGCGGGTTGATCGAACCCACGGCACGCTGCGCGTTGTTCGCGCGATCGTCGAAGACCTGCCGCAGTGGCTCGACGCCAGCGACCTCAATCGCGTGGGCGCGTGGGTGGGCGACAAGCTGCAGCAGGCGAAGCTGACCAACGGCAGGGCGGCGGTGAGTCTTGGCCGCGAACTCGTGGTGCTCAAGCGCCTGAGCCTGCCCACGCTCGACAGCGCCGAACTGCCCGACATGACGCGCCTGGCGATGCAGCGCGAGCTGCCGTTCGAGGCGTCCGAGGCGGTGATCGACTTCATCGAGCGCGGCGGAGACGGCTCGCACACGCTGGTGCTCGCGGTCGCGGCGCCGCGGTCGGCGATCGACAACACCCGCAAGCTCGCCGCCGCCGCGAACATCCAGCTCGGCCGCATCACCCTGCGCAGCATGGGGGCGGCGGCGCTGGCGTCCTCCAGCGGGCTGGCGCGGTCCGAGCGCGTGTTGTGCATCGACATCGGTCGCGGCGTGGTCGATTTCACGGTGATCGAATGCTCGTCGGGATTCGGAGTCCGGGATTCGGGGTTCGCGGGCCAATCGCGCATTCCAGACCCCGACTCCCGAACTCCGAACCCCGGACCCCGGAATCCGCACATCCGCTTTTCGCGCGCG
>CAZLDF010000281.1:0-6140 GCA_964558095.1 uncultured Isosphaeraceae bacterium
GCAGCGTCACATCGTCGCCGATGTCCGCTGTGGGATTCATCCGCTGCAGCTCATCGAGAATCGAGGGGATGATGCGCGACGGATCGTTCATGGGAATCTGCCGGATGAGTTCGAGCAGGCCCTCGCGGCCGAGCAGTTTTCCGTGTTCATCGTGCGATTCGATCAGCGAATCGGTGTAACAGAGGACGAAGTCGCCGACGGAGAGCTGCACGCCGCGCTGGTCGTAATCGGAGAGTTCGACGATTCCGAGGGGGATGTTGACAAGGTCCGCGTCGGACGTGCCGCCGCCCTGCTCGACGAACATCCACTGCCTTTTCCTGGCGCGGTACATCAGGGGCGGGGGGTGGCCGGCATTGCAGACCGAAAGGAAGTTCCGCGGCGCGAAGAACGTCGAGATGACGGCGGTGGCGAAGCCGCCTGCCGACGCGAGCGCGCCGAATTCGCGATTGAGCGCCGCGATGAAGCGGCGCTGGTCGATGTGGTTGACGTATCGGCGCATGAGCGTGCGCAGGTTCGAGCCGGTTTCACTGACCGTTTCGCCGTGACCGCTGACATCGGCGACGAGCAGTCGCGTGATGCGGCCGGTGGCGCAGCTCGAGACGTAATAGACGTCGCCGCCCTTCTCGTCGCCCTTGTACGGCCGGCAATAGACCCAGGCGTCGAGCCCGGCCATCACCACGCCGCCATCGACGGCCTGATTGCCGCCCCACACCTCCATGCACTGCATGAGGTGGTCATCGGCGTGATGTTGCGCTGTGTCAGGAGGCATCCGTCTTCCTACGAGCCGCGACCGCGAGGGAGCGGTCATCATAGTTGCGCAGGCATCATCGCTTCTCCGAAGCACCACATGGACGTTTCCGATGACTGTCAGGACGCGCCAATGGCTCTTTGCGGCACGAACGCGCGCGATGACTGCTCCCCGGAGGGCCGACGATCGTTGCCAGTGGCGCAGCGAGCGCAGGCGAGCAAGCCACTGGAACGCAGCTCTCTTGCATTGTCCCGCGCCCGACGGGCGCACCAAGCGCGCGTTCGCCCTCCGGGCGGAGAGTCATCAGGAAAGCAACCCACGCTCCAGGGGCCTGCGAAGCGCAGGCCCCTGGCAACGTTCGTGCGCCCTGCGGGCGGCCGCACTTGCCGCATTGCGGGTGATCGATTCGCCGGCGGGTCTTCTGCCTCACGAAAAGCGTGACCGCGATGATGATCGCTACAATGGGGAAGAGGATCAGAAAGAGAAACACGATGGCCGATGGTCCACCCATGCAGGGCAGGATACCCATCGCGTGAGATTTCAGGCAACGAAGGACCGCGCTCGATGCCCTACTACTTCAAACTCGGCCAGCTTCCGCCCAAGCGCCACATCCAGTTCCGTCGCCCGGATGGCGCGCTGTACAGCGAAGAAGTCTTCGGCACCGAGGGTTTCGTCGGCCCGACGACAACGATGTATCACATCCACCCCCCCACGCAGGTCACAGGGTGGAAGACGATGTATTCGACGAAGGCCGAGTTTGTCGAAACCGACACCATGCGAATGCGGCACCTCAAGACTTCGCCGATGCCGCCCAAGGGAGATCCCATCACCGGCCGCGTGGTCATGTTCGGCAACGCCGATTGCGAGATGAGCATCTGCGTCCCCGCCGAGCCGATGAACTACCACTACAAGAACGGCCAGGGCGACGAGTGCATCTTCATCCACTTCGGCTCCGGCACGATCTACTCGACCTTCGGCACGCTGCCGTTCAAACGCAAGGACTACATCATCATCCCCAAGGGCATCACCTATAAAATGGTGTTCGACCAGCCGAAGCAGAGTGAGACGCATCCAAAGTTCCTTGTGATCGAAACCTGCAACGGCTCGCACATCCTGCCCCCCCCACGGTACATCTCGAAGAAGACCTCGCAGTTTCTCGAGCACGCGCCGTATTGCGAGCGCGACCTGCGCGTGCCGCAGTTGCCCCTGACGTACGATGAACGGGGGCAGTTCGAAGTGCGCATCAAGGCGCGCGACTGCGTCCATAGCTACATCTACGACTACCACCCGCTCGATGTCGTCGGCTGGGACGGCTGCTATTACCCATACATCTTCAACATCGACGACTTCAGCCCCATCGTCGGCAAGCATCACATGCCCCCGCCGACGCACCAGACGTTCGAAGCACACAATTTTGTGATCTGTTCGTTCTGTCCGCGCGTGCTCGATTTCCATCCGCAGGCGATTCCGATCCCATACAACCACTCGAACCTCGATTCCGACGAAGTGCTCTATTACGTCGAAGGCGACTACAAGGCGCGCAAGGGCATCGAGGTCGGCTCGATCACCTGCCACCCGCAAGGAATCCCGCACGGCCCGCATCCCGGCACGGTCGAGAAATCGCTCGGCAAGACGTGGACGGACGAGCTTGCGGTGATGTGCGACACCTTCCGCCCGCTGCACCCGACGAAAGCGGCGCTGAAGCTCGACGATCCGAACTATCCCAACAGTTGGAGCGAGCACGCAACCTCAGGCAAGGGCGGCGAGCACCTTCCCAACGGCGAGATAAAGACCGAAAAGAGCGCGCAGCGCCCGGCGACTGCTGAGAAGACCAACGTGTGGACGTGACCCTTGTTCCCCTCTCCCCTTGGGAGAGGGGTTAGGGGTGAGGGCCGAACGTGCAAGGGCGTCGAATCATGCGCAAACTCAAGTCCTGCATTGTGAAGCATAGAGGATTGCGCACCGGCCAGACACTCGTGCCACCGCCTGCTTCGCGATTCCAGATTCATTTCTGCCTTGTAATCGCGCTTACACTGCCAACAACCGCTCGTGCCTGGCCCCCGCCGTGTATCCCTCCCGGGAACCAATCTCCCGACCGAGCGACGGAGAAACCCGCGGAAATTCCGCGTGAAGCGGTCACCATCGGCAAGCACGAGTTCAAACTCGAACTTGCCGCGGATGACGAATCGCGCCGCACTGGCCTGATGAAGCGCGATGAAATCGAAGACTACGGCGGGATGCTGTTCGTTCACCCCGATGAAGATTACCGCAGTTACTGGATGAAGCACTGCCGCGTCGATATCGATCTGCTGTATCTCGACGGCGACGGGCGCATCATGGACTCCCACAAACTCAAGGCCGAGCCGCCGCAGCGCGATGATGAGTCGGAACTCGAGTATGAGTCCCGGCTGCGAAGTTATCCCAGCCGCAGACCGGCTCAGTTTGTCATCGAGCTTCAAGCCGGATGGATCGAAAAGCTCAACCCGCAGGTCGGCGAGGTGATCGAACTCGATCTCAAGCGCCTGAAACTCCTGGCGCGCGAAAACGATCGGCGGGATAAGAAGGCAACTCGCCAATGAGTTCATTCAGCATCCGATCGTGGTCGCCGAAGCGCAGGGTGCTGACCGGCCTCGTCGCGGTCGTGCTGCTGGTCATTGGCTATCGCGTGATCTGGCGCCTCACCGGCTCGCCCCAGCCGCCGGTGGATTACCTGGCGCGGGTGCAGGAGATGGCAGCGAGTCATCAGCCGCAAGGCGAGAACGGCTGGCCGATGTTGGTCGAAGCGGCGAACATGGTGGAGGCAATCGGGGAACTTGAGGAAATTCGCGGACTGGTTGAGAGCCGCAATGCGCGACCGTCCGCCATGTACGCCGTTGATCTTGATTTCAGTCTCGTGCTTGAAGACGAGACGCTCGATCTCGCGAGAATCCAACCGGAGGTGCTGGCAATCAAGATGTTGCGCGAGCAGGGCGCGTTCGATCTGCTCGATCTCGCCGCGGCAGCGCCTCGATTCGTCCGAACGATCGCGCCCGACCCGGCGCGCCGGGTCATGTGGGAGATCAATCTCCCTGAACTGGGCATGCTCCGGCGCTTGGCGCAAGCGCGAGCCGCATCGATGCGACTGGCCCTCAACGCTGGCGATCAGGAGGAGTTTCTGCGAGGCGCGAACCAGGCGCTGGCCATCGTGCGCGCTTCGGGCGGCCAGCACACGCTCATTGATCGCCTTGTCGCGCACGCCGTCGCCTCGCTGATTCTATCGGAGATTCGCTTCGCTCTGCGAGAGCATGAGCTGGATGCGCGCATCATCCGCGAGCTTGGCGCTGCGATGGATCGCCAGTTGCGCTTGCCGCCGTTTGAAATGCACTTGCGATGCGAACAGCAGGGCGTCCTCGACGCGATCCAATACTGCTTCACGGACGACGGGCACGGCGACGGGCGACTGGACCTCAACCGCTTCGATTCCACTGTCAATTCCTGGGCGGGCTCGATGGGCGAGGGCGTGCCGATGGCGACCTTCGGCGGGCACTTCCTCGAAGGCCGCGCCGATACCATCACGAGAGTCAACGATTTCTATGAAGCGCTCATTGCCAACAGTCGCATGACCGCGCCGCTGCGCCGTGACGCGATGGCGCGTGGCCAGGTCGCTGGCAACCCGCTGGATGCGCTCGCCGCGCCCGGTCAGGTGTTCTTCGACGCTGATTCGTACGCAGCCACCATCCCCGCGCGCCAGCCATTTCTGAGAGTTGTGCTTCCCGCGATCGGGCGCGTTCAGCAGACGGTCGATAGGTTGGATGCGGAGATCGCGGGAACGCGCTTGATGCTCGCGATCGAGCAGTTCCGCGCTGAACGCGGATTGCTGCCGCGAACGCTCGATCAGCTCGCTGGCGCGACGCTGCCGCGACCCGTCGTCGATCCCATCAGCGGACTGCCGTTCACGTATCGGCTCGTCAGGCGTCAGGAAGGCGGCGAAACGTACGTGCTGTACTCCCTTGGCACCGACGCGACCGACGACTCAGCCGGCGCCGATTTCGCAGTTCCCGAAAGCGTCGAAACGCTCAGCGTGTACGACAACCAGCCAGGCAACGACCGCCTCATCAACGCGCCGCGGGGCATGGAGGATCGATAGCCGCGACGCGCCAATTGCGGAACCGATGCCTAACTCGAAGCCCGGCCGACGAAACGGGTGCGCACACTTTTGCTGAAGGCGGCGTAGGGCGCGACGCGAGGCCACATGTGCCACTGAAAGCGCGTGCCATTGTCACGCACGGGCGAGACGCCCGTGCCACTTTCACTCACCGGCCGGCTGGGTGATCGCAGCGAGTTCCTCCGGCGTGGCTTCGCCTTCGAGGAAGCGCTTGACGATCGGGTCGGTGGTTTTCTTGAACTCCTCGGCTGTGCCTGTCAGCACCGCTCTTCCTTCATACAGCATCACCAGATGGTCGGCGACTTTGAAGGCGCTGGCGATGTCGTGCGTGACGACGATGCTCGTCACATCCAGCTCGTTCTGCAATTTGATGATGAGTTCGTTGATGACGTCGGCGCGGATCGGGTCCAGGCCCGTGGTCGGCTCGTCGTAGAGGATGACCTTGGGGAACAGGACGATCGCGCGGGCGAGGGCTGCCCGCTTGCGCTGGCCGCCGGAGAGGTCGGCGGGCATTTTGTCGATCGCGTCAGCCAGGCCCACCATGCGCAGAACCTGGCGGATGCGCTGGCGGGATTGATCGGCGGAGAGGTCGGTGTGTTCGCGCAAGGGGAACATGATGTTCTCGCCGACGGTCATGGAGTCGAAGAGCGCGCCTTGCTGGAAAAGGAAGCCGATCTCGCGGCGGACGGAGACGAGGTCGCGCTCGCGGAGCCTGTCGATGCGGTTCTGCTCGTACCAGACTTCGCCGCGGTCAATGGCGAGCAGGCCAACGATGATCTTGAGCATGACGCTCTTGCCGCAGCCGCTGGGGCCGAGGACGACGGTGGTGCATCCGCGGCGGAAATCGAGGCTGATGCCGCGAAGCACGCGCAGACGGCCGAATCTCTTGTGGACGTCGATCAAACGGATGATGGGGTCGGCGGCGGCGTTGTCGGTGGCGGATGTTGGAGCGGGGGCGGTGTGGACGACGGCGGTCGCGCCGGCGTTTGTGTCTGTGTGGGAGGAAGTGGGCGGAGGGTTGGGCATTTTTATGGTCGGGGGTGTGGAACAGTTCGAACGTTTCCGAGTCGGCCCTCGCTTGCTCGGCCATTGCGGCCGAGCACGCGACACAGGCGAGACGCCTGTGCCACTGGCTTTCACTCACGGGCGAGACGCCCGTGCCACTGAAGTGGACGCCTGTGCCGCTGATCCATCCGCCGATCTAAGATGATACCGATGCATCGCCAGGCGCAGATTGATCGCGTGCAT
>CAZLDF010000282.1:0-2522 GCA_964558095.1 uncultured Isosphaeraceae bacterium
TCGATCAATTCCTGGCGCTCCTTGCCCAGGTATTCGAGGTACAGCTCCATGAGGGCCGCGATTTCCTCGGCCGGCCGCTTCCAGTTTTCGCTGGAAAACGAGTAGAGCGTGAGGTTGGCGACGCCGAGGCGGCCGCAGGCGGTGACGACGTCGCGGACCGCGCGCGCGCCCGCGCGATGACCGTCGATGCGCGACAGGCCGCGCTGCACCGCCCAGCGACCGTTGCCGTCCATGATGATCGCGATGTGTCGCGGCCGCCGCTGCATGGGGACGTCCGGCATGGGCGTCTGCGGCGTCACGAGTTCAGTTGCACAGGAGTTCATGTGTCGTCGGCGCGTGAGACTGGTACTGGGATTGTAGTGTGCCGGTTCGGAACGATTCGCACGTTCGCCAACGGTCAGCCCCGAAGACTGCGTTGACCCATCGCACCCAACGCTTAGAAACTATCTCAAAACACAACTTTCGAAGCTGAGTTCGCGACATATTCACGGCACTTGCCGAACTTGCGGCCCTCACCCCAACCCTCTCCCAAAGGGAGAGGGAGTCTTGAGATAGTTTCCTACACCGCGACCACCGTTTGCGACCGTTCCGGCCCGACGCTGACGATCTCGATCGGCACGCCGACGAATTCCTCGATGCGCTGGAGATATCTTTGGGCGTTGGCGGGCAGACTTTCACGATCGGTGGAAGAATCGATCTCTTCGTCCCAGCCGTGCCAGGTTTCATAGATCGGCTGCACTTCGCCCAGCGTCGCCGCTTCGGGCAGAAACCGGTCGGTCGTCGAGCCGTCGGGCAGGCGATACTTCGTGCACAGTTTCAGTTCATCGAACCCGCTGAGCACATCCAGCAGCATGACGGCCAGGCCCGTCGTGCCGCAGATCATCGCGGAGTAGCGAATCGCGACGAGGTCGAGCCAGCCGCAGCGTCGCGGTCGGCCGGTCGTCGTGCCATACTCGCGGCCGCGCTCGCGGATGCGATTGCCGATGTCGTTGAGCTGCTCGGTGGGGAAGGGTCCGCCGCCGACGCGCGTCGCGTAGGCCTTCATGATGCCCAGCACCCGGCCGATGCGCGACCCCGGCACGCCGGTGCCTGCCGGGATGCCGAGCGTCGAGCAGTTGGAGCTTGTGACGTATGGAAACGTGCCGTGGTCGATGTCGAGCAGACACGCGTTGGCGCCTTCAAACAAAAGCGTGCGGCCTTCGTTCATTGCATCGTGCAGCAGATACGCCGTGTCGGTGATGAATGGCTCGAGCGTGCTGCCGATGGACGCGAATTCGGTCGTCAGTTCGTCGGGATCGAGTGGGGGGGCGTCCACTCCGAGCGCTGCCAGTTCGCGTGACCGTATGCCGCAGATCACGCGAAGTTTGGCGCGAAGCTGATCGGGGCGAAGCAGGTCGCCCATGCGAATGGCGGTCGATCGGCGGACCTTGTCGGCGTACGCGGGCCCGATGCCGCGCTTGGTGGTTCCGATTGACAAGTCGCCATCGCCCCCTTGCACTTGCGCTGCGAGAAACTGTTCGAGCGCCGCGTCGTGCTCCTTGTGATACGGCATGACGACGTGGGCGCGGTCGGAGACGCGGAGGTTGTCGCCGATCTCGACGCCGCGCTGTCGCAGCATGTCGATTTCTTCGATGAGCTTGATGGGATCGACGACGACGCCGTTGGCGATGACGCAAAGCTTGTCGGGATAGAGGATGCCGGCGGGAATCAGGTGCAGTGCGTAGCGCTGGTCGCCGACGACGACGGTGTGGCCGGCGTTGGCGCCGCCGTTGTAGCGGACGATGACGTCGTGCTTCGCCGTCAGCAGATCGACGATCTTGCCCTTGCCCTCGTCGCCCCATTGCAGGCCGACGACCGCGGTGTGTGCCGCGTGTTGGTCGAGCGTGTGCGGGCGAGTGCTGTTTCTGATCGGGCGCATCGTGCATCATGGTACCACACCTGCAAGCTCCCCGGCCTGAGGGGCCGCCGTTCGTTGCCCATAGCGCGGCGAGCACAAGCGAGCGAGCCACTGGATCGCGGATCAGTGAAGGACGCCGCGTGCCCGTGATCCGTCAATCGAAAGACAGCACGGGCGGATAGTCGCGGACGGGCTGGTGGTTGCGCTCATCGCCGGGGAGCTTGGTGGTGGCGTCGAAGGCGATGCGCCGACCCCGGCTGTGGGTGTCGCGTGATGGATCGAAGTTGGCGCACCAGTGAAAGAGCACATCCTGCCAGTTGTCGAGATTGACGGCGCCCTGCACTGCGATCAGCAGGTCGGCGATGCCTGATGATTCGTCGGTCGCCTTCCACACGGCTTCGATGGCGCCGGCGCCTTGGCGGGATTGCGTCTTGTTGACGCCGGCAAAGACGATGCGACCGCGGCCGAAATCGGGCGCGGCGATCCCGGCGACGCCCGCGCTGCCGATGCACTGCCGCAAGTGTTCCTGCGCATCGCCGTCGTGGACGATCGGCGCGTCGATCCGCACACCGTGGACTTCTTCGCCGCGAATCTTCTTCGTCGCGTCGATGCCGAGCTTGCCGCC
>CAZLDF010000283.1:0-5123 GCA_964558095.1 uncultured Isosphaeraceae bacterium
CGTGGTTCACGCTGCGCTCCGTGGTTCACGCTGCGATCACAGCGCGAACAGTTGCCTCAGGCGCTTCTCCTTGCCCTGCTTGCCGATGACCAGCACGGTGTCGCCGGGCTGGACTGAGTCGTCGGCCAGCGGCACCCAGACGCGCTTGTCGCGGCGAATGGCCGCCAGCACCCAACTCGGCGTGAGCTTGATTTCGCGCAGCGTCTTGCCCGCGACCTCCGCCTTCTCCGTCACGCGGATCGAATACGACGCCACGTCGCCCAGCAACTCCTTGAGCTTTTGCACGGGCTGTTCATCAAGCAGCGCGCGGATCTCACGCGCTGCGACGATGCTCGGGCTAATCCGCCACTTCACACCCACGTGCGACAGCAGGTCGAGATAGCGAGTCTGCTTGACCACGGCGAGGGTGTTCTCGACGCCCCCGGCGGTGGCGCGCACCCCCGCCATGATGTTCCGCTCGTCGTCGTTGGTCAGGGCGGCGAAGGCGTCCGCGACGCCGATGTGTTCCTCGCGGAAGACCGTCTCATCCATCGGGTCGGCGTTGACGACCGTCACCCAGTCGAGCTCCTTCGCCAGTTCCTGCGCCCGCTCGCGGTCGGTTTCGAACAGGCGAACGGACCAGTCGCGATCGCGCAGAGCACGCGCGAGCCAGACGCTCATGGAGTCGCCGCCCATGAGGACGACCTTCTGCCGGCCGAGGGGCTTGTGGAAGAGGCGCCGCGCTTCGTCGAAGACTTCGTCATTGGCGACGAGGACGATGCGGTCGCCCTCGCTGAGGGCCGTGGTCGCGCCGGGGATGAACACGTCGCCCTTGCGTTCGACGGCGGCGACGAGCGAGCCCTTGGGCAGGTCGGCGATCGCCAGCGGCCGGCCGATGCCCGGCGCGTTGGGATCGACGCGGAACTCCTGCATGTTGATGCGGCCCTGCGAGAAGTGCTCGATCGCCAGGGCGGCCTTGTTGCGCAGCGTGCTGGCGGCCTCGATCGCCGTCGCCTGCTCCGGGCAGATCAAGTGGTCGATGTGCAGGTGCTGCGCGTAATCCAACGCCTCATCGTCGAAGAACGTCCGGTGGTGGACGCGAGCGATCGTCCGCGGGGCGCCTACCGCTTTCGCCACCGACGCGCACAGGAGGTTGATCTCGTCACGATCGGTCGCGGCGATGACGACGTCGGCCTTCTCCGCCCCGGCGTCGCGAAGCACCCGGGCCTCGGCGGCGTTGCCCACAAACGTGGCGATGTCCAGCGCTTCGTCGAACTGCAGCAGCCGCTGCCCGTCGCGATCGACGAGGGTGATGTCGTGCTTCTCCTCCGTCAGGGCCTTGGCAAGGTGGCTGCCGACTTCGCCGGCGCCGCAAATGATGATGTTCATGGCAGCAGTTCAGTGATCCGGGCCGCTGGCCCGGACGGCGCGTCGCCCAGGGGAAGGCCAGATCATACATGCGGAGTCGCCGACGTGAACCCGGAACCTTCGCCCCCCCAACGACTCAGGTGCGGCGTATCCAGTCCACTCTCCTCTCCGCTCAGAACGGCGGCTCTTCGACGAACTCGCCGGCGTCGTCATCCGCGGCGTCATATGCGGGTGCGGGCTGGGGCTGCCGGGCGGCGGAGAGCGCCGCGACGCGAGGCGGCGAGGGCTCCCGGGCCGTGTAGGGCTTGGACTCGTAATAGCCGCCCGGCGCCGAGGCGTCGGTGTGATCGTGGAACCGCGTCGTCTGGCCATCCCAGGACAGACTCACGACACCGGTCGGGCCGTTGCGCTGCTTGGCGAATATCAGTTCCGCCACGCCGACCTTGTCTTCATTTTCCTGCATCCAGTCGACGTCGTTGCGATGGTAATACTCCTCGCGGTGGAGCATGGCGACCACGTCGGCGTCCTGCTCGATCGCGCCGGATTCGCGCAGGTCGCTCATTCGAGGCCGGTGGCCTTCGCGCTGCTCTGCGCCGCGATTGAGCTGGCTGAGGCAGATGACGGGCACGTCCAACTCGCGCGCCATGGCCTTGATTCCGCGGCTGATGGCGCTGACCTCGATCTGGCGAGATTCGACGCGCCCCCCGGCCGTCATGAGCTGAAGATAGTCCACGACGACCGCGCGAATGTTGAAGCGATCGACCATCCGCCGCGCCTTGACGCGAAGCTGCGTGACTGTCAGACCGGGCGTGTCGTCGATGTAGAGCGGCGCATCGACCAGTTCGCCGCAGGCTACGGCCAGTGCGCGGTCGTCGTCGGCGCTGAGCATCCCGTTGCGAAGCTTCTCCAGCTTGACCGTGGCGCGGGATGCGAGCACGCGATAGATGAGCTGCTCGCGCGACATTTCCATGCTGAAGACCGCGACGGGAATCTTCCGCAGCGCCATGTTTTCGGCGATGTTGAGCGCCATGGCGGTCTTGCCCATCGACGGCCGGGCCGCGAGGATGATCATTTCGCCCTTCTGCAAGCCGTGCGTGATTTCATCGACATCGACGAAGCCCGTCGGCACGCCGGTGATGCCGTGGTCTTCCTTCTGCTCGATCTCGTGCATCACCGCTTCGATGAGTTCCTTCATCGGGCGCACGCGATCGTGGGCCGAATCCTGCGCGACGGCGAACATGCGCGCCTGCGCCTGATCGAGCAGTTCCAGCGCGTTACCCGGTTGGGTGTAGGCGGCGTGAAGCACGTCGCCGGCGGCCTCGATGATCTCGCGCACGGTCGCCTTGTCGCGAACGAGGCGGGCGTAATAGGGCGCGCTGGTCGCCGCGGGCACCGTGCTGGCCAGTTCGAGGAGGTATTCCTGCCCGCCGATGACCGCCAGCAGGTCGCGATCGACGAGAAGCTGGTGAAGCTGGACGATGTCGATCGTGCCGCGGTCGTTGTAGAGTTCGACCATTAGGTCGAAGAGCTGGCCGTTGACGGATTTGTGGAAGTCCTTGCCGCTGCGGACGATGTGGCTGACGTCGCCCAGCACGCCCGGGTCGATGAGGATCGACCCGAGCAGGCACATCTCGGCTTCGATGGCGTGGGGAGGAAGGGTCTCGAAGAGCTTTGCAATCTCGCCGGGCGTCCAGCGGCGGGGCCTCGCGGCAGCGGGAGCGGCAGACGCCGAATCGGGTTGGAAAGTGCTTTCGCCGGCCATCCGTGAGCCTGAGTATCGCAGATCCTATTCGATCGGCTGAAGCGCGACAGACCGCCCACAGCTTATCCGCAGGAAGCGGGACGCGCGCAGGCCGGAACGATGCGCCGGCGACCGAGCCGCGGTGGATGTGGTCGCCGCCGAGCGCGGGCAGGATCAGGATTCTCGCGAATGCGAGCGGCTGGCGACGGCTTTGCCGCGGCCGTCGGGCAGGGGCGGCTTGCCGTCATCGTCGTCGCAGTCATCGCAGTCGTCGTCCTGGGCGGCGAGGGCGGCGGCGAGGGCGGCCTCGTCGAGCTCGCCCGTCAGCGCCATTTTCATCAACCGGCCGATCTTGAACTTGACGGTGTTGCGCGCCGGGATGGGCACGCGCTTCAGCGTCTTGGGATTTTGCGCGACGCGCGGCGCGCGCTGGCGGATTTCGAACACGCCGAAGTCGCGGAACTCCAGTCGATTGCCTTCGCTCAATTCTCGGATGACCGTGTCGAGAAACGACTGGACGATCCGTTTGACCGTTGTGCGCTTAAGGCCCGTCGCCTCGGAGATGCGGTCAATCAGATCCTTCTTGGTCACGGTGGACATGCGCTTCAGCCCCCCTTCGATGGGCTGTAGTAATCCGTTCGTCGCCCGCGCTCGACTCGATGCCATCCCTGCACCGGGAGCAGCCTCAACAGGCGGCGGACGGGAAGCTTTGAAGAACCTACGAACCTCGCACGCCTCAAGTATGATGAGGTCCGCGTCGCCCGTCAAGAACAACCTTGCCAGGGACGCAAACTCGGGTGAAGAAGGGCAACGGAGGCGGCTTGCGGGGCGCGATCGCCTCGTCGCCGGCGCGGGTGCAGCGGGCGTTGAGCAACTTTCACCGGTCTCGATATGTCCGGCGGCGGCTGATCTGACGCGCGGAATACCGCGTTGATCCGGTCGGCCGGCCCGATGAAGTGATTCGCAGGTACTCCTGCCGGCGAAGCTCGACGTAGTTCGCCGAGGCGAGGTCGGGAATCGGCTCATCGTCGTGGATGAACGGTGGATCGTTGCGCATGTACTCAGCCTGACCGGCAAGCGACATCAGCCGCATCGAGCCCGGCAGCACCAGCGCGCGATGAACGTGGACATCACGATCGGTGCCACGGCTCTCCGAGCCGTGTGCCACAGCGGCGCTCCGCATTGATTGCGTGCCGCTGCAACCAGCCAGCAACGCCATTCCCGCCGCGGTCAGCGCGGCGAATGCCACAAGTCTTTGGTTCATCTCTCCGAACCTCCACGTTCGACCATACTCGCGGTCCAGCCGGATGCGAGAGAAAACCGCGCGGATTTCATCCGATTGGGGCGCGATCGCAACGAGGAGGCAAGCTGCGCAAGGTCCAGAGCGGCTGGGGTGACTGCTCTGCGTCACTGCAGCGAAGCGCCGCGGGAGCCGGCGGCGCCATTGCCCGCTGACTGGGGCTTGCTGCTCTATGTCCCTACCGCCCTTGAGGTGCCCTCGCGACCCGTCAACGGGTCAGCGCTTGACGAACCGCACCGCATAGACCGGCGGCAGGGTGGTCGAAAGCCCCCGCCACGAGTCGCCGTGGTCCTCGCTCAGCCAGACGTTGCCGGTCGTGGACCCGAACGCCAGCCGATTGCCCGTTTCGTCCAGGTCCATCGCGTGGCGGAAGACCACGTCGTATGCGTGCTCCTGCGGCAAGCCCTTCGAGAGCGTCTGAAACGTCTTGCCGCCATCGCGGGTGCGGGTGACGACCAGCTTGCCATCGACGGGGATGCGTTTCTCGTCCTTGATGCCGGGGACGAACCAGGCGGTGTCGCCGTCGCGGGGGTGGACAACCACGGGGAAGCCGAAGACCGACGGCTTGACGTCCGTGATCTCGACCCACGTTTCGCTGTCGTCGATGGATCGGAAGATGCCGTTGTGGTGCTGGGCCCAGAGCTTGGCGGGCTCAGCCGGGCACTGAACGACGCAGTGGGGATCCTGGATGACGGGGTCGAAGGCTTGTTCGGGAGGCATGTAGGCGGCCCGCAT
>CAZLDF010000284.1:0-3196 GCA_964558095.1 uncultured Isosphaeraceae bacterium
GTGAAAGGGGGAACCTGATTAATCAAAGTGTGGCACGGGAAATCGGATCGTCAAGCGCGAACTCGCCGATTTCATGTCAATTGGTGCATGTGAGTGAACGCGACGACAACTCATCATCGAATTCCGGGCCACCGAGGCCGAAGATTCGTTCGCAGGCGGGACGCGTGCCTCGTTGTCGTTGCCAAGTTCATCGCCGCCGCTGGGTCCAGAATTCACGCAAACGCGTGATGGAGTCTTCGTCGCCGGCGAGGATCGCACTGGCGTGCGACGCGGCGTCGAAACCATCATCCGCCATCGAGCCTTCCAGTTCATTCACCCACGCCTTCGTCACCCGCAGCGCCCCGACCGGCTTGCGGGCGAGCAGCTCAGCGAACGCGCGCGCCGGCTCGACGACGCTGCATCCGCCCGCGATGCAGTGCGACGCCAGACCCATTCGATGCGCGTCATGGCCCGTGACGATTCGCCCGCTCATCAGCAGCGCCCGCGTTGCGCCGTCGCCCAGCGCCAGGCGGAGCGTGGGGATGGTGACGGCGGGCGAAACGCCGAGCTGATGAACCGGATAGCCGAGCTGCGCGTCCTCGGCGACGAAGACGAAGTCGCAGGCGCTGACCAGCGCGCAGCCCCCGGCCAGCGCGGCGCCGTGGACGGCCGCCACCACCACCTGCGGCAGGCGGCGAATGTTCCGCAGCACCGCGCTGAGGCGCTCGACGTAGGTCGCGATGAGCGGCGGCTCCTGTGCCGCGGCGGCGAGATCGAAGCCGGCGCAGAAACCATCGCCTGCCCCCGTCAAGAGCACGACTGCAATTGATGCCGCGTCGCGCGTTCGCGCCACGGCGTCGTCCAGCGCATCGAACATCGCCAGCCCCATCGCGTTGCGCCGATCGGGATCGTTCAGCGTGATCGTGGCGATGGATTGTTCGACTTCAAAGCGAACCGTCATGCCGCGCCAGCATAACCCATCGGCAGGATGGCGCGACGCTGCGCCGCCGCCGCGCGAACGCCGCGCGGCGCAAGAGCGGCCGATCGTCCCCTCGGCGATCGACCGCATGGAGCACGCGCGTCATCAGCCCACAGATGTTGAATGTTCTTCTCTCCGCGTCGTCTTGCGCCGACCGAGAGCCGTGGAAATGCGCCCGAAAAAGTGAACGCGGGCGGCGCTCTCCCATCTGCATGCATATTCGCCGCGGCTTCGCGATCGGTTGCGTGCAAAGCGCCGCAATGGGCCCGCGAATTCGAAGGAACCAGATCATGCGCAACAATGAACAGCACCCGCCGCGACGAAGGGTTTGCGGCGGATGCTGCTCGGTGGACCTGCGGTGGACAGGTCGAGAACGGAAGACGGCTTCTTGGTTGAGTCGATTGATCGCTTACGGTTCGTCGTGCCAGGTGCGGCTGAAGATGTCGTAGATGAGCGAACGATCGGCCGGGCGCGGCTCGCTGAGCGGCGCGGTGCTGATGCCGACGTCGATCGCGGTGGAGAACACTTCCGTTTCGATCGGCTGGACGGACAGCGTGCCGGTGACGCCGAGCAGGCGCTGCATCTGCCAGGTCTGCGGCGCGCCGAACTCGCGCGCCGGCCGGCGCCGCAGCGTTGCCAGATGCTGCCGCAACACCTCTGCCGCCAGGCGCAGCGCCGCGTCCTCGTCGCGAGTCTCCAGCGTGAGCGTTCGCCCGGGGCGGATGTGCAGCGCCGCTTCGGCGCGAAGCTCGACGTCCAGCGGCGATTGCCCGCGCTGCACCGCGCCGGCCACGGCTCGAATGTCGGCCTCTTCCACGGGGCCGTCGATCAGCGCGATCACGCGATCGTCGTCGCCTCCGTCGCCCAGCACGTCGATCAACGACCGGCGCTTGTGCACGACCGAGCAGCGCACCGACGCCGCGGACGACGAAACGGATGCCGAAACGGATGCCGAAACGGATGACGAGCCGGCGGCGACTTCGGCCCGCGCGGGCTCGACGCGCAGCGCCAGGCACGCCAGCGGTTTACGGAACGCCTCGCGACGCCACTGCTCGAGCACGGCGATGCCGGGAACGGGCCGCACCTGCAGCGACCATTCGCTTTCCCCTCGCCGCGCCAGCGTGATCTGCGTCGGCGCCAGAAGCTGCGCCAGGCTCGGCTGCGGCGGACTCGACCAGTCGCGGGTCGATTCGCTCGAATCGCCGTTGCTGTTGAATTCAAACACGTCGAAGTTGTTGTCGAAGCATGTCATGTCGATCTGCCTTCTTCAGGGGTGGGATCCGTGTTGCTCACCATCGCGCGGCACAGCCAGCGCTGACAGCGGACAGCGGCGGAAGGCTTCGTGAACGACCTGTTGATCTGGTGAATCGTTTGCATCAACATTCGATGTGTTCCTTGTGCGAGAGCGAAGAGAAAGAAAAAGCCCTGTCTTTCGGACAGGGCTCGACGAGTGCTTGTGTGAGGGGTCGCTTTCAGCGCGTCACATCGTCGGCCCTGTCCGCTTCATCGTGCGGCAGAACTGCTGGGCGAGCGAAATGACGTGCATCCTGTGATTCATGACGTTGTGACGCTTCTACTGTACGCCGAAGTCCCGTCCTGTCAATCGGATTGACGCGACTTTCAATTCATTATTCGCGGAAGACGCGCCGGCGGTTCGGTTCCGGCTGTGCGGCGCGGGTTCGGGCGAGGGACGGGGTCGGGGCAGGACGTGGGAAAGCGGAGGAGTGGGGGCGGTGGCTCCTTTGGCTGCCGGTCGCCCAGCTTGCCTCGAACGCTTCTGGCTGGTCGTACATGCGGATCAGTAGTAGATGCTGGTGTCCACGGCGTTGGCGGCGCGGGCGAGCGCGATGCCGCACACCAACGCCGTCGCCCCGAGGGCGACGAGGCTCCTGAGCAGCGGCCTGCGATTCAGGGGCGGCAGCTCGCCCGCCCACAGCGCCGCTGCGGAGGCCGGCGCCAGCACGTACGCGTCGATGGGAACGTCCGTGTGGGAATACACGCGGCTGAGGATCGTCAGCGGCATGAGCGTCGCGGCGAGAACCACGAGCGGGCCGTTCGCGAGCGATGTCTCGCGGTTGAAGATGGCGACAAGCCCGCAGGCCGCCAGCGCGACCGCCAAGGCGCTGGCCAGGCGGAAATAGCCTTCCTGCCCGGCGAGCATCATCACGGCGGCGGTGGCGCCGCCCGTCATCGCCAGGCCGAACGGGAGGGACACCGCACGGCCACGCTGGGCGAGCG
>CAZLDF010000285.1:0-3632 GCA_964558095.1 uncultured Isosphaeraceae bacterium
CGACATCTGCCCGCTGACCTTCGGCACGGAACCCTTCAACGTGCTGGCCAACGGCGGCCTCAAGGCCGTGTTCATCTGCGACGAGCGCGCTGCGCGAAGTGCCGATGACAACGCCGCGTGGTCCACGAACCTGACGGGCGCCGCGCGATTTCCATTCGAGCTGCCCGAAGAGCGGTCTGAGACTTCGCGTGTGCTCATCTCAACAATCGACGATCCCGTCGGCGACGATCCCCGTGCAGCGGACTTCAACCGCGACGGCGTGACGGACGAACGCGACTTCATGCTACTGATCGCCGATTGGGGTTTCGCCGATTCGGACGCGGACCTCAACCAAGACGGCATCGTCGATGCGCGCGACATCGACGCGTTCATCAAGCTGACGGTGGCACAGGCGTCTCGCCTGTAAGCAAGACAGTGGCACAGGCGTCTCGCCTGTGATCGATTCTTCGGCCTCAACGGCCGAAGAATCGATGGCGGTGTGCAATCGCGCCATTTGTCAAACATGCCTTGCGGCAACCGGCGCGCTTACACGCCTCTATCGATAATCGCGGCTTTGGGCCGCGATTGTCGATCACAGGCGAGACGCCTGCGCCACTGACTCGCTCACCACGGCAAATCGTCGTCGATGCGCTTGAGCCAGGAAGGGCGATCGGGCTCATCGTCGGGCTGCGATGCCTCGCGATCGGAGAGCTCGTCGTCGAATCCAGCGTCCGGTTCGACGCTGTCATCTCCGTCCTCGATGGCGTCGTCGTCCTCGTCGTCGTCATCCTCGATCCACATTTTCTCGCCCGTGTTCTCATCGACGTAGTCCGGATCGGTGGGGAAGATGTCGAATCCGAAGCCGCGGCCGTCGCAGCCCGGGATCGGGCAGCACCAGAAGCCGTGCGTCTTGCCGTCTTGACAGAGTTCCTCGCGCCACGCGATGAGGTAGCTCTCGTATTCGTTATTGCAATGAATGCAGTGGACCTCGACGGGGACCGAGGGCGGACGGAACGGGTCGGACATCGCTTTGGGCGGAAGATCGCTCACGAGCGCATTGTGGACCTTTTCCGCACCACACGCAAGCACGCAGTGCGAAGCCGCGTCCAAGAGCCGAAACTGCCTGCTCCGCGCTCTCTGCGCCCTCTGCGCGCTGCGTGTTGAACCAATCCTGCGGGGCGCTCAGTAATTCGGCGTCGGAGCGCGGTACGCATCCACGTCAATCCCGCGAAACCACTCGATCGTCTTCCTCAATCCCGCCTCCAGCGGCACGCCCGGTTCCCACTTCATCCTCGTCCGCGCGAGCGTGATGTCCGGCTGACGCTGAATGGGATCGTCCTCCGGCATCGGCCGCGCCCGCAGCACGCCCGACTTCGACTTCGCCAACTCCACGATCGTTTCCGCCAGCTTGCGGATCGAAATCTCGTTCGGATTGCCAAGGTTCACCGGCCCGGTGAAGTCGTCGGGCATCTCCATCAACTTCAGCAGGCCGTCGATGAGATCATCGACGTAGCAGAACGATCGCGACTGCGACCCATCGCCGTAGATCGTGATGTCTTCGTTCTGAAGCGCTTGGCGGATGAAGTTGCTCACCACGCGACCATCGAACGGGTGCATGCGCGGCCCATATGTGTTGAAAATCCGCGCAACGCGGATGCGCACCTTGTTCTGACGGTGATAGTCGAACATGATGGTCTCGGCGGCGCGCTTGCCCTCGTCGTAACACGCGCGGGGGCCGATGGGGTTGACGTTGCCGCGATAGCTCTCCGGCTGGGGATGCACGTCCGGGTCGCCATAGACTTCGCTGGTCGAAGCATGCAGGACCTTCGCGCCGACGCGCTTGGCGATGCCCAGCGTGTTCAGCGCCCCGACCACGCTGGTCTTGATGGTCTTGATCGGGTTGTATTGGTAGTGCCCGGGCGCCGCGGGGCACGCGAGGTTGTAGATCTCATCGACTTCCAGCCAGATCGGCAGCGTGATGTCGTGGCGGATCAGTTCGAAGTTGGGCTTCGTCAGCAAGTGCTCGACGTTGGATTTCTGGCTGGTGAAGAAGTTATCGACGCAGATGACATCGTGACCGGCTGCGACCAGCCGATCGCACAGGTGCGAACCGAGGAAACCCGCGCCACCGGTGACCAGAACACGTTTGAGCATTCATCCAGAATACAGGAACGGTCTGGGGCCGGTCTGCCCCGAGGTTGAACGCACGTCTTCGTCGCTTGCGGCTTAGCATGTCCACAATGTCCACCCGGCCGAGACGTTCCGAGGCAACTTCCCCGCGCCTCGTCGTCGGCGTGATGACCGGGACTTCCATCGACGGCATCGACGTTGCGATTACCACGATCGACGGCGCGGGACTGGACATGCGAGCCGAGCTGCTTCACCACCACAGCGAACCGCTTGAGGAAGAGCTTCGCGTGCGCCTTCGCGCCGCCGCGGCGCAACGACCACTGAGCGCGGACGAGTTCGCGCAGCTCGCTGCCGACTTCGGGCACGCGCATGTTCGCGCGATTGCGAATGCCTTGCTCCCCTCTCCTCTTGGGAGAGGGGCTGGGGGTGAGGGCCGAACATGCAACGATGCCGAGCCGGGTGGCACAGTTTGTCTCGAAGGGCAAGGTGTGCGGGAGCGCGAACCCCGTAAGATAACTGTTGCACAAACGACACTCCTGCCGATTCCGCCCTCACCCCTAACCCTTCTCCCACCCCCCCCAAGGGGAGAGGGGAACCGGAGGCCCGACCTTATCGCGGTCCATGGCCAGACGATTTTCCACGCCCCCCCCTTGTCGTGGCAGCTCATCAACCCCGCGCCGATCGTGCACGCGTTCAACTGCCCCGTCGTCTATGACCTGCGTGCCGCGGACCTCGCAGCAGGCGGCCAGGGCGCGCCGATCACGCCGCTGGCGGACTGGATTCTGTTTCGACACAAGGATCGCAAGCGCGCCGTCATCAACCTTGGCGGGTTTTGCAACATGACCATCCTGCCGCGCGAGCGCGAATTCGAGAACCCGCTCGATCACATCCTGGGGTTCGATGTCTGCGCATGCAACCAGCTTCTCGATGCAATCGCGCGCGACCTGCTTCATGCTCCCTATGACAACGACGGCGAAATCGCCGAGACAGGCACGGTTCACGAGATCGCGATGCGCGAACTGCTCGCGGTGCTTCTGTTGCAGCGCGAAGACAAGCGTTCGCTCGGCACGGGCGATGAAGGTCTTGCGTGGATCGCCGAACATGAATCCAAGCTTTCGCCGCCCGATCTCGCTGCGACCGCTGCGTGCGCCATCGGCACGTGCATCGGCGAGACCGCGGCGGCGCACGAAGTCGATGAGTTCCTCCTCGCCGGCGGCGGAGCTTGTCACAAGCCGTTGGTGGAAGCAATCAGAAACGCGGCGGTCCCGCTCCCCTCTCCCCTTGGGGGGGGTGGGAGAGGGGCTGGGGGTGAGGGCCGAACGTGCAACGAGGTCGAAGCCGCGACTGCGCACGCACGTCAAATCGCCCCCGTGTCGATCGTGAATTCAGCTTCAATTCCCGCGCCGTTGCTGGTGCCGCCCTCACCCCTAACCCCTCTCCCAAGGGGAGAGGGGAACCGAAGGCATCTCGCCGCGCGTGAATGCCTAGCGATGGCGGTCCTCGGCGCGCTCAGCGCCGACGGC
>CAZLDF010000286.1:0-4819 GCA_964558095.1 uncultured Isosphaeraceae bacterium
ACTCACCGCGCAGATCGCCACCGCCATCTGGGAAGCGCTCAGCCCACAGGGAGTCGCCGTCATCCTCCAGTGCCAGCACTTTTGCATGTGCTACCGCGGCGTAAAAAAGCCAAGCTCGTGGACGACCACCAGCAAGCTCTACGGCTGCTTCCTCAAGGAAGATGCGCCGCGCATGGAACTGCTCACGCTCATCGGCATGAAGCGCGACATCGGATGATGCCCCGCTTCGAAGAGAAGAATGACCACGGAGACACGGAGGATACGGAGAATGCACTGAGCTTGAAAGGGGGATGAAGCAGCACGGTCATTGCTACTGCTCACTTCTGACCTCTGATCTCCGATCCCTGATCTCTGACTTCTGACCTCTGTGAAAGCTCTGTGTTCTCTGCGTCTCTGCGGTGAAGTTCATGCGCGAAGCCATGCACACAGCGAAGGACATCTTCGGTTGCGAGAAAGCGCTGATCGGGATGGTTCACGCCGGCGCGATGCCCGGTACGCCGCGACATCGCGAATCCGCGAAAGCGATCGCTGCGCGTGCCGCGGACGAGGCGAAGCTGCTCGTCGATGCAGGGTTTGATGCGATCATCGTCGAGAACATGCACGATGTGCCCTACCTTCGCCGCGAAGTCGGCCCGGAGATTGTCGCGGGCATGACGACCGTCGCGGCGGCGGTTCGCCGCGCGGTCGATGTTCCCCTGGCCGTGCAGATTCTCGCCGGCGCCAACCGCGCATCGCTTGCCGTCGCGCACTGCGTGGGTGCGCAGTTCGTCCGCGCCGAGGGGTTCGTGTTCGCATCCGTCGCCGACGAAGGCATTCTCGAAGAAGCCGACGCGGGGCCGCTGCTACGGTATCGCAAGGCGATCGGCGCTGAAGACATCCGCATACTCGCGGACATCAAGAAGAAGCACTCATCGCACGCGATCACCGCGGATGTCGATGTCGCCGAGACAACCCGAGCCGCGGAGTTCTGCGGGGCCGACGGCGTGATCATCACGGGCATCGCAACCGGCCAGGAAATCCACGTCGATGATCTGGGCACGGCGCGCGTCGCGACGAAGCTGCCGCTGCTCGTCGGCTCGGGCGTCACACCCGATTCCGTCGAGGACCTCTTCGCCTGGGCCGATGCGCTCATCGTCGGCTCGTGGTACAAGCGCGACGGGCACTGGGCAAGCGAGCCGGACAGCTCGCGCGCCAAGCAACTCGTCAGCGCAGTGCACGCCGCGAGAAAGCAGTGACCTCACGCGCGGCGAGGCGTTCCACGATCATCATCCGCTTGCAGGCTGCGCGCGTGGCCGGCCCTACCTCACCGCGCTGAGAATCTTCCATCCCACCGGAAGCAGGCTCGCCGCGAGGATGATCTTGATGATGCCGCCCGGGATGAACGGGATCAATCCGGTCGCGAGCACATTGCCCCAGCCGACGAACGCCGACAGCCACGTCAGGCCGACGGCGAAAATGGCGACCGTGCCGATCGTCATGGCGATGAGCGAGCGTCCGAACGATCGATCCCATCCGCGTTCAGCGAGCGCGCCGACGATGAACGCCGCGACGACGAAGCCCAGCAGATAACCGCCCGTCGGGCCGAACAGATGCGCCACGCCCGCCCCCCCCGCTTGTCCTGGCGCAAATACCGGCAACCCGGCAGCGCCTTCCGCCAGGTACGCCAGCATTGTCGCAACCCCGCGGCGAGAACCATAAAGCGCGCCGATCAGCAGCACCGCGAACGTCTGGCCCGTAATCGGCACGGGCGTGAACCACAACGGAATCGCGATGTGAGCGCACACAGCGATCAACGCCGTCCCCGCAACGATCAGCATCGCCTCATACAACCAGCGCGGCATCGCGCCGCGGCGCAACATCATTGATGCGAGCGAGCCCTTCGGTGTGAACACTGCGGCGGTGTAATTCATCGGAACTCCTGGCTGCCGAGGCTTGATGTTGGATGGATACAGCAGTGTATCACGACATCTGCGACTTGAGCTTCTTCAGCGACGACACAAGCCGGTCGATGTGCGATTGCTCATGCGCCGCGGAAATCTGCACGCGCAAGCGCGCGGTTCCTTCCGGCACGACCGGATACCCGAAGCCGATGACGAACACGCCCATTTCGAGCAGCTTCTTGCTCATCGCGATCGCCTTGGCGGTGTCACCGACGATGATCGGACAGATGGCGGTGGGCGAATCGAGCACTTCAAAGCCCGTTTCGCGGATTCCCTTGCGGGCGTAAGCGACGTTGTCGCGAAGCTTCTGCACGCGCTGTGGCTCGCGCATCAGGATTTCGATCGCTTGGTTCGCCGAGCAAGCGACGGAGACGGGCAGGGCATTGCTGAAGAGCGTCGGGCGGGCGCGCTGGACGATCAGCTCGATGCCGCGCTTGGAACCCGCGAGGTATCCACCCGCCGCGCCGCCCAGCGCTTTGCCGAGCGTGCCGGTGAAGAAGTCGATGTTCTCGCCCTCGAGGCCGAAATGTTCGTGCGTGCCGCGTCCGGTTCTGCCCATGACGCCCGTGCCGTGGCTGTCATCGACGACGAGCAGCGCGCCGAATTCATCGCAAATGGAGCGAAGTTCATCGAGCTTGGCGACGTCGCCTTCCATCGAGAACACGCCGTCGGTGACGACCCACATCGCGCCGGTCACTTCAGCGTCGTTCTGCGCCTTGGTGAGCGCCTGGCGCAGCGAATCCATGTCGCTGTGCTTATAGACGGTTCGCTTGACGTCTTTCTTTATGCCGGCGGTCAGCCGCATGCTGTCGATGATGCAGGCGTGATTGAGCTCGTCGGAGATGATGATGTCGCCGGGTTCGCAGAGGGTCGGAAAGATAGCTTCGGTCGCGGTCCAGCACGAGACGAACGTGTACGCCGCTTCGACGCCGAGGAACGTCGCGATCGTCCGTTCGAGTTCTTCGTGCGGCTCGAACGTGCCGCAGATGAATCGCACGGACGCGGTGCCCGCGCCGTACTTTCGCAGTCCTTCGATGCCCGCTTCGATCACCTGCGGGTGATTGGCCAGGCCGAGATAGTTGTTGGAGCAGAAGCACGCGACCTCGCCGTAGTCGCGAAGCTTGATCGTCGCGTCCATCGGTCCCTGAATGAGCTGCAAATGCTTGTATTGCCCGGTGTCGCGCAGCATCTTCAGCACAGCGTCGGTGCGCTGGTTGAATAGTTCGTGGCTGGTCATTTGGGTGGTTGGCATTCTTCAGTTTCCTTCGCTTGCCCGATCGATTTCTCGGCCGTTGGGGCCGTGACATCGATCGCAGGCGGGACGCCTGCGCCACTGTGCAAGTCAAACATACCGCTCGCGAATGCGCGGCACGAGGTATTCATCAAACGCCGCGTCGAGATCATGCCTGGGCGCGAAACCCCAGTCGTTGCGCGCAGCCGAATCGTTCACCGCCGCGGGCCAGGAATCGACGATCGCCTGCCGCTCGATGTCCGGCTGGAACGTGATCCGGGCATCGGGGAACTGATCGCGCACGCGCACCGAAAGTTCGCCAGCGCTGGGCGCGAACGCCTGCACGTTATACACGCATCGTGAGAGTGCGCGCTGATCCGCCGCGGCAAGCTGCAGCAGCGCGTCGATCGCGTCGGGCATGGTCATGAACGGAATTCGCGCGTCCGGCCGCACGAAGCACGCATACGGCTTGCCCTCCGCCGCCGCGTGAATCATCTCCGGCGCGTAATCGCTCGTCCCGCCGGCGGGCAGCGTGTCGGCGCTGATGAGGCCGGGAAACCGCAGGCATCGGAAATCGAGAATGTCGCGGATGCGGTCCTGCGCCAGCCGGCGATAGAACCTCGCGTAATATCGGCCGAGGTTTTCGCAATAGAGCTTGTTGCAGCCGTACATCGTCGTGGGCACGCAGTGCTCGTCCTCGGGCACGGCCCCCGCGCGCATCTTTTCGTCGAGCGAGCGAAAGCCATAGACGGCGATGGAGCTCGGGAAGATGAATTTGACGCGGTCGCCGTGCGAGCGAGCCTGTTCGGTAGCCAAGCGCAGCAGGTTGAGCGTGCCGCCGACGTTGACCTCGTGGGCGGTTTCCGGCGTGTACTCGGCGCGCGTGCTGAGCAGCGCCGCCAAGTGATAGATTTCCGTGATTTCGTACATCGCCAGCAGCCGGCCGAGCAACTGCGGATCGCAGATGTCGCCGACGAAACTGTCCATACACATCGAGCGCTGCGGCCGCTCGAGTTCACGGATGTCGATCGCGACGACTTCGCGCCGGCCGTTGTGGTGCAACGACTGGATCAGCCCGTGGCCCACCTCGCCGCCCGCGCCGGTTATCAGGATCGCGCTGCTGCGGCGTGAGCCGCGGTCGATCATGTGCGAGGGTGCGGGGTGCATCGTGGGGGCTGCTTCCGTGCGTACCGAACTGGTCATCGTTCGCGACCTTTCATCAAGGCTCGCATTGTACGAAATCGGGTGAGGCGGGCGCGGCGGTCACGCCCCAGCCCGTGTTGCGTCCAGCCCGTTGAATCCGCTCGTTCGCAAGGGAAGCGCGATCAGCCCGGACATCGCCAATGCGCACGCCGTGATGAGAAAGGTCGCGTGCAGGCCGAGTCGCATGACGCCTTCAGCCGCCAGCAGAGGCCCGACCATGGACACCGCCCAGGCACCGCCCATCGTCAGGCTCGATGCGAACGACGTGCGGTGCGGCAAGAGGCGCTGCGCGATGCTGATGCTGACCGGCACGAGCGCGGCGAAGCCCATCCCCGCCGCGAAACCCAGCAGATACCCGGCCCAGATCGGCCCAAACGCGAAAGCCGCGACGGTTGGCGCGAAGGCGATGGGGACCACGACGTACAGCCAGCGCTCGCGCCGCGGC
>CAZLDF010000287.1:0-2850 GCA_964558095.1 uncultured Isosphaeraceae bacterium
GCGCTGCGCTTCGCCGCCCGAGAGCGTCGCACTGGTTCGATTCAGGTTGAGATAGCTCAGTCCGACGCTGGCGAGAAACCCAAGCCGGTTCTTGATCTCGCGCAGGATCGGCTCCGCGATGTGCTGCTGTTCCTCGCTGAGATCGATCGACTCGAAGAAGCCGACCGCCTGCGTGATCGTCATCGCGGTGACATCGGCGATGTTCATTTCCAACGTGCCGCCGCGCCCGCCGCGAAGGAAGACGTGCAGCGATTCCGTGCGCAGCCGTGCGCCGCGGCAGGTCTCGCAGGGCTTCTCCGAAAGGTACGCCGCCAGCCAGTGCTTGATGAACTCGCTTTCGGTGTTCTCGAAGCGCCGCTGGAGGTTGGGGATCACGCCCTCGAAGTGCGCGTCGAATTTCGCTTCATCGCGCTGCGTCGTGCCGTGCATCAGCAGCTTCTTCGTCGCCTCCGGCAGCTTCGCATACGGCTTGTTGCCGTCGATCTCGAAGTCCCTGCAGAAGCGGCGCATCATGCGCTTGTAAAACGTGTTCATCCGCTTGCCGCCCTGGCGCCAGGGCTCGATCGCGCCGTCCATCAGCGTGCGATCGGGCTCGGTCACGATCAGGTCGGCATCGAACTCGAAGACTCGCCCCAGACCGCTGCACGCGGGACACGCGCCATACGGCGAGTTGAATGAGAACAATCGCGGCTCAAGCTCTTCGATGCTGCATTCCGGATGCTCCGGGCACGCGAACTTCTCGCTGAATCTGTGTTCGGTCCACCCCCCCTTGTCTCCGCCCCCCCCTTCGACTACGATCAGCACGACAAGCGAACCCTGGCTCAGCCGCAACGCGACCTCGACGGAATCGGCGAGTCGCTGGCGAACGCCGGCATCGGCTTCCCGGACGACGATGCGATCGACGACGGCTTCGATGGTGTGCTGCTCGTAGCGACCGAGGTTCAGCGGGTTTTCCCCGCCGTCCTTGAGCGCTTCGCGGATATCGACGATGGCGCCGTTGACGCGGGCGCGGACGAAGCCCTGCTTCTGCAGGGCTTCGATGGTTTCGCGATGCAGGCCCTTCTTGCCGCGCACAACGGGCGAGCAGATCATCAGCTTCGTCCCGTCGGACAGCTTCATCAGCGTATCGACGATCTGCGATGCGCTTGAAGCGACGATGGGCTTCCCGCAGATCCCGCCTGCTCGTGCCCCTCCGGCCCCCCCTCCGTCGTTTCGTCGCTTCGTCGCTTCGTCGCTTGCCACTACATGCCAGCACCGCGGCGACCCGCACCGCGCATACAGCAATCTCAGGTAATCGTAAGTCTCCGTCGTCGTCGCGACGGTCGAGCGCGGGTTGTGCCCGCCGGAGCGTTGCTGGATCGCGATGGTGGGCGGCAGCCCTTCGATGGACTCGACATCGGGCTTCTGGAGCTGATCGAGGAACTGCCGCGCGTACGCAGACAGCGACTCCATGTATTTGCGCTGGCCCTCGGCGAAGATGGTGTCGAAGGCGAGCGAACTCTTGCCCGAGCCGGACACGCCGGTGACGACGACCAGTTCATCGCGCGGAATATCGACGCTGAGGGACTTGAGATTGTGCTCCTTCGCCCCGCGCACGCGGATCAATTTGGATGTGTTGTCCATGCTCACTCAGTTCGCTCCGAGGTGAGCATGATAGGACCGGCGTCGAGCGATCGTCCCGCGCGATCACTCCGCATAACCGAATCGTTCAACGAACGGCTGCAGGATTTCGTTCGCCTTGTCGAAGTGCCGGGCGTAGCGGCGCCAGCGGCCTTCGGCGCTTCGGTTGGTGGTCTTGGTCACGGCCTGATAGCTCGGCGTGCGGATGAACTTGTGGCTGGCCTTCTCGGCGTACTGCATGACCTCATCCGTCCACGGCACGCCGAGGAACTCGATGACCTTTTGCGCCATGCCGCGCGTGTCGGCGATCATGTCCTCATACTTCACCTGCATCCACGGCAGGCCAAGCGTGTGTTCGAAGTGCAAACCCAGGTCGATGTATGCGGCGTAGGCGCGGGCTGTGGTCTCCAGCGTGAAGTAGTGCGCATCGGCGAACGCCGTGCCGAAGAGATTGGCGAAACAGCTCAGACAAACATCCCGCGGGTCGCGGATGGTGAAGAGCACCTTTGCTTCCGGGAACAGCCGCCTCGCCAGCAGCAGGCATGGCGTGTTGAGCGGCTCCTTGTCCACGACGAGTTTGGTCGGTGCCGGGCTGGCGCCAAGACGACGATCGGTGGCTTCCCAATAGACCTCTCGCAGATGCTGGATGTCGGATGCGCTCAAGCTGTCGAGGCTGCCTGGCCAGTTCATCACCGCTCCGTGCCGGCGCAAGGCCTCATCCATTGTCTGATGCATCGCCGGTCCCTCGTCGGTCGTCACGATGTCGGGATGCGCTGCGAGCACCTGCTCCAGCAACGTCGTGCCTGAGCGGGTGAAGCCGACGAGGAACGCGGGCGTGCGACGGGCGTCATGTGGTGGAACGTGCCAGCGCTGCATGGCTTGCGGTGTCACGCGCGAGCGGCACACCGCCATGAACTCATCCAGCCGCTTGAGAAACGCCCGATCCTCGTTCGACAAGGCTGAAGGCGGTCGCTTCTCGGCGCTCATCCATCGGAAGGCCGCGTCGTAGTCGCCCAACTGCTCACAGGCCTGCCAGAGCGCACGTCGTGCCCATTGGCGAAGCGAGTCGGACAGCGGGTGCAGGTACTGCGGCTTGCCGTCGCCGCCGGCGAGCGCGCGCTCGAGCATCGGGCGCGCCGCGGTGGCATCGCCTTGGCGCAATGCAATGCGCCCGCGTATTACCAGAAGCGCCGGGTGCTCCGCGGCCGAGGCGGGGGCTTCCGCCAGGAT
>CAZLDF010000288.1:0-3071 GCA_964558095.1 uncultured Isosphaeraceae bacterium
CGGCTGCGCGATGAATCGGCGGGTTGGAACCGTCTGGCCGACGCGATGGCGGCGGCCCTGCGCGCGACCTCCCAGGAAATCTAGGGCCATGCATCGTGTAATCGCGCTGGTGCGATCGTTCTGGCACGGCTTGCGCAAGCCCGCCCAGCTCGACGCCGACATGGCGGATGAAATGCGGTTCCACATCGAGATGGAAACGCAGCGATTGATGACCAGGCAGGGGCTGGACCGGCAGGAGGCCCGGCGCCGGGCGGCGATTGCCTTCGGCGGCGTCGAGAAATACCGCGGTGCCGGCCGTGATGCGCTGCGCTTCACGTGGGCGCGCGGGCTGTCGGTGGACATCAAGCTCGGCGTCCGCATGCTCCGCAAGTATCCGGGCCTCACCGCGGTCGCGGTGTTCGCCTTGTCGCTGGCGATCGGCGCGGGCGCGGCCTACCTCGAGTTCGTCAACGACCTCCTGCACGGCCAGCTCCCCTTCCGCGACGGCGATCGCATCGTCGGCATCCAGAATTGGGATCAGCAAACCGGCGAGGCAGAGAATCGCTCGACCTTCGACTTCGTCGCGTGGCGGAACGGGCTGGCGTCGTTCGAGGATCTCGGCGCGTATCGCGCGCTCGATCGCAACCTGATCACGGAAGATGGCCGCGCGGAGCCGGTGCGCGGAGTGGAGATCAGCGCAGCAGCGTTTCGCATCGCCGGCGTGCCGCCGTTCATTGGGCGTCCGTTGGTTGCCGACGACGAACTCGCCGGCGCCCCGGCGGTGGTCGTGCTCGGACACGACCTGTGGGTGAACCGGTTCGCCTCCGATCCGGGCATCGTGGGCCGTTCGGTGCGGGTCGGCAATGCACCGCACGCCGTCGTTGGCGTCATGCCCGAAGGGTTCGGGTTCCCGACCACGCACAGCCTGTGGGTGCCGCTGCCGTTGAATGAGGCGCAGTATCCGCGCCGCGCCGGCGCCCCGATCAAGATCTTCGGAAAGCTGGCGGCCGGCATCGGGATCACCGCCGCACAAGCCGAGTTGACGGCCACTGCACGGCGCATGGCGACGGACTTCCCCGACACGCACCGGCACCTCAATCCGGTCGTGAAGGGCTACGTCGATTCATTGTGGTCCACCGCGGAGGAGTCCACGCTTCAGCGCCTGGTGCTCTACGGCGCCAACCTGTTCTTCCTTGGGCTGCTGGCGCTCTGCGGCGCGAACATCGCCACGTTGGTGTTCGCTCGCACGGCGACGCGCGACACCGAGATCAGCGTGCGGACCGCGCTGGGCGCCAGCCGCGCGCGCCTCGCCGGACAGCTGTTCGCGGAAGCGCTGGTGCTGTCGTCGATCGCGGCGATCACCGGCCTGACGGTGGCCCACTACGGTTTGCACTGGGTGAAGCACACCATCTGGATCGCCTCGGGTAATCGCCTGATGTTCTGGTGGAACGACCAGCTCTCGCCGCAGGCGTTCATTTACGCCGCGGTGCTGGCGGTCGGCGCCGCGCTGATCATCGGCGTGATCCCCGCGCTCAAAGCCACGGGACCGAAAGTGCAGGAGCGGCTGAGAAACGCCACCGGCGGATCCGCGTCCGGCCTGAAGTTCGGAGGCATCTGGACCGGCGTGATCGTCGCGCAGGTGAGCGTGACCGTGATCTTCCTCGCGATTGTCGGCACGTTGGGATGGGGCCTGTATTTTGGCAACGCCGGCAATCGCCAGGTGAACTTCGCCGCGTCGCAGTACGTCGGCGCTCGGTTGACCATGGATCGTGAAGCGACGACGGCGCCGGCCGGCGATCAAGGCGATATTCAATTTCGGAACCGGTTCCGGTCGCTGTTCACGCGCTTCGCGGATCGCGTGGCGGCTGAACCTGGTGTCGCCGCCGTCACCTACGGCGCGCACTTTCCGAACACGAACCTGGTCGAGATGCCGGTGGAAGTCGATGGCGTGCCCCTGGCCGACGTCGGGCAACGGGCCGTGCAGACCACATCGATCGCGCCGGACTTCCTCGACACCTTCGCGGCCCCAATCGTCGCCGGCCGCGGGTTCACCGAGGGCGATCTCGCGCCAGGGCGGAACGTCGGCATCGTCGATCAGACATTCGTGCGGCAGGTGCTCGGTGGGCAAGAGGCGGTGGGCCATCAATTGCGTCACGCGGCGTTCGGGGCCCGACCCGCGGGACCATGGATCGAGATCGTGGGCGTCGTGAAAGATCTCACCGTCGACACCAACAAGGTGAAGTACGACGCGGTGATCTACCGGCCCGCCGCCGCGGAAACGGTGCACCCGATTCGCCTCTCGGTGCGTGTGAACGGCGATCCGTCGCCGATGCTGTGGCGGCTCCGGGTGATCGCCGCCGAGGTGGACGCGTCGCTGCGTCTCGATGAAGTGCTGACCCTCGACCAAGTGGGCACGGCGGATCGCGTGGCGATCGACTTCTTCCTCCGCATCCTGACCGGCATCGCGATCGTGGCGCTCGTGCTGGCCACCGCGGGCATGTACGCCTTGATGGCCTTCACCATCGCGCGCTGCACCGCCGAGATCGGGATTCGTCTCGCGCTCGGCGCCAATCCGCGGCGCATCGTGTTTTCGACGTTTGCAAGGGCGCTGGCGCAAATCAGCGCGGGGGTGGTGGTCGGCGTCATTCCCGCCGCCGCGCTCGCGGTCAACCTCGCGCCGGAAGTGTCCGCAGGCGCCGACCCCAATCGGTCGGCTGCGGTCATCTGCGCGATCGCCGCGATTTTCATGGCCACCGTGACGGCGCTCGCCTGCGTGGTCCCCGCGCGCCGGGCGCTCCGGATCCAGCCGGTAGAGACGCTGAAAACGACGTAGGAATCAGAACCCCTGAACCAAAGTGAACCCTTGAACCCCTTGAACTCTTGAACCCTTTGAACCTACGATGCCGCCTATGAGACGTATCTTTGGACTAGTGTTCGCGGCCGTGGCGGTGGCCTACCTGGCCCTGCCCCTCGCACAGACGCGGCGCGGCACCGAAAACGGCGAATGGCGTTACCTCGGCGGTGATGCGGGGCACACCCGCTACTCACCGCTCGACCAGGTCACGCCGGCCAACTTCGAAACGCTCAAGGAG
>CAZLDF010000289.1:0-6837 GCA_964558095.1 uncultured Isosphaeraceae bacterium
AGGACCTACGCAGAGAAACTCATGGTTCATGCGCTGCCAAGGTACGAGCAGTCACCGGATTGCGGGAGGCTTTTCAGCGGGGCGGGCGCGCACCTCATCAGCTTCGTGCCGCGCCGGGAGGAAGCCTCCGCAGAAGGACGAGCGTGACGAATCGATACAGGATGAGGAGGGCGAACATCGCGCCCAGTGCGATGTAAACGCGAAGGAAAAAGTCGAGTATCACCGATTTGCTCTGATCGGACGCCGTGAGGATCCGCCCGTCCATTGCGCGATTCCATTCGTCGATCCGGGCGCTCCAATCGGGCGAGGCCACCAGGTCGCCCGACGACTGAAGCACCTGATCCACGCCGTGCGCCGCCGTCGCAGTCTCCTTCATCATCTCGGTGTACTCGCGAATGTCGAAGCGCGGCCGTCCATTGGCGACGGCCCATCGGTGCCAGGCGTCATACCGCGTGAACAGCGCATCGGCCGTTGTAAGCAATGGGTCAAACGATTCGCTGGCCTGGTCCAGCGCGACGACAAGCGACTTGGTCTCGGCGACAACGTCCTTTGCACCGGAGAAGGTGGTGTCCAGGCGCTCCATGCGGGAGTCAACGGCCGAAAGAATGGCCTCGCGTTCGGCGGCGACATGCGCCGGCAATTGCTCGACCTGACGCGCCAACCGGTCCACGTTGCCAAGTGTCGAGGCGACTTCGGGCGTGGCGAGTAGGTCGTCTTTGGCCGCTTCGATCTGCCAACGCATCAGGGTGGGCTCGCGCTTGAGGCGATAAAATACCCGCTCGCCCAGGAGGCGTGCTTCGTCAACCGCCTGACCCGCCTGCCCGACTTCGCTGAAGAAGCCGCGGGCCGCAAGCACTTGGGAGGCTGCGGAGCGCCCACGCCCGATGGCGAAGTTCGAGAAGCGTACAAACGAGGCGTGGATCATCTCCCGGTTCTCGCTTCGCCAGTCCAACAGCAGCGATTCGAGCACGGCGATGTGTTCGTCGGTGAGCACTCGCGCCGCCAGCGCCTGCGCTTCATCGCGCGAGTGGGTCAATGCGTGAACCAGCGGCGCGGCGCGATCGCCAAAGACCTGCTCGGCCCGGCCGTCGTCCACCCACACGTAGCTCATCAGCCTCGTGACCACGACCAGGTCGAGCACGCGGGTGAACGAGTCGGCATTGCTGGCGATGTCGTACACATTGGTCGCCCCGTCCAGCAGCAGCACCTGGGCCTCGCGTCGCTTCAGCGGATCAGGGTTATCCTTCTTCAGGGCGTCGCAGGCAGAATAAAGAAGACCGACGTAGCGGTCGGCGAAGGCGCGGGTGAGTTCATCGAGCTCCACCGCCGTCACGAATTGGCCGGTCCCGGCGCCACCAACCTGTCGCGGCGTTTCCGGAGCGGGCAACCGCGGCGATGTCGCGCAGCCCGCACTCGCCACCACGCTGATCATCACCGCCAGGCCCACACCGATTGTCTCAGTAGTACCGCGTAGTCGAGTGTTCATGATGCTGCGCTCCCATTGCTCGGCTAAGCCGACGAGGCCGCGGCAACACGTAGCGGCTCAAGCAGTCTGGCGGATGCGTCACAGCGTTCTTGAGGCGCTCAAGCTGCTACTTCATCACGGTCTGAAAGTTGGACGAACTCGTGCTCATCGCTGCGCTCGTGAACATCGTCGACGGCTAGCACGTCGTAGGTCATCGCCGCGGGCAGGGTCCTGCGTGGAGTGTAGCACGTAGGGGTTTGAGGGGTGCCCCGAACACCTGCGATTCCCACCGGGTCCGCCGCTTTAGACCCACGACCGCAATTACGCCTAGGTGTCAACAGGAACGGCACCCGCATCGGGGTGCCGCGTGCTTAGGAGAGTCCGCGATAAATAGCGGGGGTAGGATTTGAACCTACGACCTCCGGGTTATGAGCCCGACGAGCTACCAGACTGCTCTACCCCGCAGTAGATGGGGCACTATAGCCCTCGCACCCACGGGCTTCAACACGGGGCTCTTGATCTCCGAAAGTCAGGCGCTCGCGGCGCTCACGCGACCGAGCGGCGATAGCGGTTCATCGTCGCCATCGTCGTCAGCACTTCGCCTGTCTCGCTCGACACGCCGATGAATCGCAGGCCGATCTCGCGGCGGAACAGCCCCCGCTTGCGGACCCAGGAAACCTCGGCGAGCAAGCGCACACCCTGCGCGGCGCTGTAGATCTCGACCTCGAACTGCCCCTTGGGCACGCGCGACGCGATGATTCGCATCCCACCCGCGGAGAGGTCGAACACCGGACCGAAATTCGAGTAAATCCCTTCCTGCGCCAGGCGGCCCCAGCGGCGGCGGCTGGCGGCGTCGGGCACGATCGGCGAAAGCAACCCGGCCTGGGGATCGAATATGGTCACGAACATGCTATCGGGCACGCACCGCCGCGACCGGCGTGACAAGGCGCGAAAGCCCCGCGAACCATGACGCCTGCGCGGGCTGGGCGAAGCACCTTTCAATCAGGCGACGAGCCTCGACCGATAAGTGTCGGTCATGCGCCACACCGAGCCGCTGTTTCGAATCGACGCGGGCTGGCTGTACGTGCTCGCGGGGCTGTTGATCTGCGCCGCGGGCATCATCGTGCCGGCGCAGGAAGGCCTGCACAGTTTGCGCGATCAGTATGAAGACCTGCGTCACGACGAATCCGTCGTCTTCGCCCGGCTGGAGGCGCACGCGTCGTTTCTCGACCAGTTGGAGGTGAACGACCAGTCGCTTCTGCGGCGGCTCGCCGCGGCGCAGCTCAACATGCTCCCCCGTGGCGACACGCCCGTGCTGGTGAACGCTTCGGGCAAGGCGACGATTCTCGACTGGATCGACGCCGCCGTGGCGGACAAGGCGCTCGCCCCCCCCACTCGCGTCACGCACGAGCAATCGCTGCTGACGAAGCTCGCGACGGGCCCGATGCGGCTGTGGTTCCTCGGCGGGGGCGTGCTCTGCGTGTTCGTGGGCGTCGTCCTCACCCCCGGACTGACGAGCCGGCGCAGCGCGGCGAGCCTTGTCGCACACGACGATGCCGATGAGCCGGTGGATGACGAACCATCCTGGCTGCACTCGCCGCCGCTGAACGCCGACTGGCGAGGGGACGAACGCGCTCTTGAGCGGAATCAGGATCCTCAACCGCTTGTCATGCGATCGTACGCGCAGCCGGTTGCCAGGCGTCGCCTGGACGAAGTCGGGGAAGAGGATGAGCACGATTCGATTGACGAAACCCAGCGCGCTTCGATCGTCGATGACGCCGCGCCTGCCGCGTTCATCGATGGCGCCGATGACGAGATGGAAGATGTCGCGCTGACCGCCAACGAGCGGCAGGCGCTGCTGGCTGACGCGGACGTTGCGGCGCCCCAGCAAACCAAGGATGACTCGAGTCTCGAAATCGTGAGCATCGCGATGGAACCGGCGGACGCCGGCGCCGATCAGGCGACATCGAATCTCGCCGACGATCCGGCCGCGATCGCGCCGATGAGCGAAGCACTGACCGCGACACTCTTCGACGCCGCTGCACAGGTGATGGACGATGATCGTGATGAGTCGGCGCTCGTGAGCGAAGAATCCCCGACGTGCGCGCAAGGCAAAGGCGCAAGCGATGGCGAGGGCGACAGCGAAGGCGACAGCGAAGGCGACAGCGAAGACGACAGCGAAGGCGACGGCGAACCCGAATGCGAGTATGTGTACGTCGATGAGGACGGCAACGAACTGAGCGCGGAGGAAGTCCAAGCGCTCGATGACGATGAGTTCGAGTGGGTGGAGATGGAAGAAGAGGAAGCGCCGCGGCCGGAGATCGAGGTCGCGGAGCGCTCACGCCCCGGTCCGCGATCATCTGGACGTCGTTCGAGCTGATCGGCGCGCCGTCGCGAGCGCGGATGGAAGCCGCTTCAAAGGGTCGCGGGAATCTTGAATACCGGTTATCATCGCGTTCGGCCGCAGGGGGCCGTGCATGCCGCGATCGCCGCAATCCATTCCTGAATCGACGATGCGACTAATCCTCGCGCCGGGCTTGGGGCCGGTGACTTTGAGGCGTCTGCGCGAGACCTTCAGTTCCGATGATGCGATCGCCGGCGCTTCGATCAGCGCGCTGATGCAGGTGAAGGGGATCGCGAGGGATTCCGCCGAGTCGCTTCGCCGCGCGATCGACGAGTCGTCGCCGCAGGCGGAACGCGACCTGATGGGCGAGCGCGACGCTTCGCTGGTTCTGCACGGCGACGAGGACTATCCCCCACTGCTGGCGACGATTCCCGATCCGCCGGCCGCGCTGTGGATCCGCGGCGAACTGGCGGATTCCGATCGACTGGCCGTCGCCATCGTCGGTTCGCGCCGCTGCACGCCCTACGGGCGCGAGCAGGCCGCTCGATTCGCTTCGCTGCTGGCGCAGTCGGGCTTGACGATCGTCTCCGGCGGCGCGCTGGGCATCGACGGCGAGGCGCATCGCGGCGCGCTTCGCGTCAACGGCCGCACCATCGCCGTGCTCGGTTGCGGCGTGTCGCGCGCCTATCCGCCTGAACATGCCGAGCTGTTCGATCGAATCGCGGACGGCGGCGGGTGTGCGCTGTCGGAGCTGCCGATGGACAGCCCGCCCGTCGCGGGCAACTTCCCGCGGCGCAACCGCATCATCTCCGGCATGAGCCTCGGCGTGCTCGTGATCGAGGCGGCCAAACGCAGCGGCGCGCTCATCACCGCGCGGCTGGCGGCGGAGGAGCACCACCGCGAAGTGATGGCGCTGCCTGGGCGCGTCGATTCGCCTGCTTCGGCCGGCTGCCTCGGCGCGGTGAAGGATGGCTGGGCGTCGCTCGTACTCGATCACGCCGATGTCCTGCGACAGCTCGACGGCTGCGAGTCGCTCGTGCGGGGCGCGCTCGAAGCGGCTGGGCACACCGCAGCGACGACCGCCGCCACACTTTTCGACGGGTCGCTTTCGCCTGCCCAGAAGCGCATACTCGCCGCGCTCGACGATTCGCAGCAGACGCTGTCGCTGGATCAGATCGTTGCGCGGACGGAGTTGCCGCTCAGTCAGGTGATGGGCGATTTGACGCTTCTGGAGATTCAGCGCCGCGTGAAGAAGGACGCGAGCGGCTTCCATGCCGTCGCGTCGGCTCGATAAGAGAGCCAGACGCGCCTGAGATGTGCGTCCAACGGCGATGCAACGCGACCGGCGTGGCCTTCCTCGAAGACTCGTCAGACCACGGCACTCTGCAAAGGGTGCTGAGCAACCAGCGGCGTTTCAATATCGGCGCAGGACGCCGATGACGACGCCCTGGATGCGGCAGTTCTTGACGAAAATCGGGCGGAAGTCGGGGTTGGCGGGTTGCAGGCGGATGCGGCCGTCGGGTTCCTTGTAATAGGTCTTGAGCGTGGTCTCGCCGTCGGGAAGCAGCGCAACGACGCGTTCGCCGTTACGGGCCGTTTCGCGGCGCTCGATGAGAACGTAGTCGCCGTCAAGAATGCCCTCGTCGCGCATGGAGTCGCCATCGACGCGCAGTGCGAACGTCGAAGCCTTCTGGCCGACACGCGGGCCGAACATGTTCTCGATGTCCAGTTGATCGGCGTCGGCGAACTTCTCAATCGGGTGGCCGGCGGCGATGCGCCCGACCAGCGGGAAGCTCAGCGACGGCGTTTGCCCGGGCAGATCAACACGATCCGTGAGCGACAAAGAGCGAGCCTTGTTGGGCTCTCGCCGCAAAGCGCCCTTTTTTATCAGCGCTTCGATGTGCTCGAAGACCGTGACCTTGCTGACCTGCAGCTCGTCGGCGAGTTCCTGCATCGTCGGGGAATAGCCACGCGTGATGCGCGAATCGCGAATCAGTTGCAGGATTCTCATTTGCTTTGGCGTGACGTTCATAACGCGACTCCATGAGTGTGTTGGAGGATCGGAATCTTGTCGGCCCCCCCACCGCCAGAATTTCAGACGGTCCCCCCGCGGCTGCGGGCATCGGGGCCGGCCGTCGCACGGCGGCATCGAGCGACACCAGCCACTGGCTCGCCGCTTCGCGCAGCGTGCGCAGCGCCACTCGCTGCGCCCCCAGCCAGCCCTCGATCGCCGCCAGCCACGCACCGCCGCCATTCGCCGTGATCGGGGCCGGCGCGGTACGAAATCGCGCCGACTCGGCAATGGGCGCCGGCCAGACGATCTGCCGGTCGATCCCCAGCAGGCGATCGAGCAGCGTTCGAGGTGACAGCATCGGGCGTGGAGTTGACGGCCGGGCATGCGCAATGCCTGCCGAGACTTCATCAGACCCGCTCCCCGGCTCGGAAGAGGCGAGTCTGAGTGAGCGGTCCGCCCCGCGATTCGGCGACTGCCCGGTCGAGCTATCCGACCCCAGCCCGTCGCCCGCAAGCAGCGCCAGCCTCGGGCCCCGCTTCACGAGGTGTCGTGCGTACTCTCCGCCAGGTCCCAACTGAACGATCGGCAACGGCATCTACGATCTCCTGTGCTCTAGGCGGCATCGACCACTGAATGTCGTGGGTCGGCTCGCCCGACCAGCACCTCGACCGGTTCCTTGCTGCGGCTTCACATTACACATCGGCGAATCTGTTCGGTTTACGTTAGCAGAACAAGTGCCGATTGTCAATCAGAATTTCTTGTGCCTCGTATCCCATATCCGTTTCGGGGGCGTGGCGCGTATGACGACACGCACGCGGCCGCCGGGGCCGAATCAAGCTACGCTGCTGCTCCATGAGCATGCTTGCCCACGCCGCTGCCGCCCCCGCCCCTCTGGCCGCGAACATTCCCATCCAGTGGATGCTTCGCGGCGACGTCGCGTATTTGAATCACGGCTGCTTCGGCGCCAGGCCGCGAGCCGTGCACCAGGCGTTCGTGCGGTGGACCGAACTCTTC
>CAZLDF010000290.1:0-7734 GCA_964558095.1 uncultured Isosphaeraceae bacterium
CCTTGACCTGTTGAAGTTGCGGCCGATCCGCCGCTTCCTCGTCGCGGTAGAGGTCCATCTGAGGCAGGAGCCAGCCCGCCATGATCGTAAGCAGCACGATCATCGGGCTGATCCACCAGCCGCGCGGCGACACGGGCTTGAACGCGCGACGGGCGCGCTCGTGGTTCCGTGGATCACGAGCCGCGTTGACGGCGTCCTCCACGGCAGCGCGCGCGAATGCATCGCTCCGCTCGCGGCACTGCAGCGCGGTTGAAAGCTTCTCGCGAAGGTCCAGCCGGCCATCGACCTCCATCGCCACGTGCAGCTCCGTCCCGCGGCGGCGAAGCGTCCACGCCGCGGCGATCGATAGGCACAGCGCTGCGAAGCCTCCCACCACCCAAGGCCACGGCACGAACGATTCCGCAATCGTGCGGTCGATCACCATCAATGCCAGCGCCGCGGCTGCGAGCACGATCGCGACGACGTGCGCTCGACGAAAGAACCCGTCCAGCAGCAGCCGCCTTGCGGCCAGATGAAGCAGTTTGCGAATGTCGTCCATGCGTAGGCTCCAGCAAAGCAGCGGGTCCGGGCTTGCGAATTCATCCATCCGCACGGCCTGCCCGTCATCATCGTCCGCCTGACGATCTTACGTTCTGCGTCTCGGAAAGGATCACGGGCGGGTGCGCGCGGCCGTTGACTCATCCTGGCGGCCGCGTGGGCCGATAAGCGATTCGGACTTTCGCCATAAATGCTATGATTCAAACGATCGCCCTGCCCGGAAAATTGGGCGAAACCGCGGCGCAATCGCGATTTTTTCGCCGGAAGCCGGCCCGCCGGGGCATCCGGCCGCTCGAATGGAGCTTTTCGCCATGATGTTGAAGACACGACCGCTCCCGATTCTGGCCTGGGCGTTGGCCGCCTCGGCCGCGCTGTGCTTGCTGAACGCCTCGGCCGCGGCCCAGAGCGAAAGCGACCTGCGCCGTGCCAACGAAGCCCTTCGCAACGAGCTTCGCGACGCCCAGTTGCGCCTGGACGCCGCCAACAAGCGAATCCGCGAGCTTGAAGCACAGGTCGCGCAGCTTCGCGAAGCGCTGGCTGCGGGAGGCGGTGCGCCCGCGCCCCTGCCCGACCTGCCGCCCGAAGAGGTCTCGATCGACGAGTCCGTCCCGAATGCCAGCCCGCGAGCGCTGTTCAACGCACTAGTGGCGAGCTATGCCGGCGCCACGAAAGACCTCGAGCTCGGCACGGACCGGCCGGACGACAAGCAGCGCATCGCCTACGCGCGCGCCGTCGATTCCTGGGTCAAGGCCGCCAATCGCCAGTTCAAGGACAAGATCACCTGGCACGTGCGCATCGACGAGACCATGCGCGACCCCAACACCGGCCAGCACCTCGTTCGCCTGGTCGCGGTCGATCCCAAGACCGACGTCGTCCTGGGCGAGCCGTTCGTCGTGCGCATCGACCGCCCGACGGCGATGCGGCTGCAGCGCATGGAGCGCTACGCGGACTTGAGCGTGCTGATCCTGAGCGGCGTGATGGAGCCGCAGGCGCGCTACAACCCGGACCGCCAAGCGCCCGGCCCGTTCGAAAAGGACCTCATCGGCCCGTTCGCCGAGTTCGGGTTTTCGGTGGAAGTGACGTCGCTGGTCCCGCCGGAGAAGGAAAAGCCGGCGGAAGGCGCGAAGCCGGCTGCGGAGAAATCCTCAGCGACAAGTGTTGGGGCGGAGAAGCCGTAGCTGACTGTCGTTGACGCCTTTTCAGCGAATACCGCCGCATTGCAAGAATCGCGGCGCTGCGTTTGCCAGTCACGCCGTTCCATGGCCGTTCTGATCGGCGCGCAAGAAACGGAAGTGACGGTATGAAGCGTGCAAGGCTGTTGTTTCTCGCGATAGTGGCGACGCTCAGCGGCTGCGGGGCGTCCGATCCAATATCCAAGGAACACCTGCTCGTTCACTCCTACGCCACGAGCGATCCGCAGTTCCAGCGAGTCATGGGCGAACTGCTCGGCCCGCGCATTACCCCCGGCAACTCCATCTCAACGCTTGTCAACGGCGATGCGTTCTACCCCGCCCAACTGCAGGCCATCGAGCAGGCCCAGCACAGCATCACCCTCGAAACCTACATGTACTGGACCGGCGACATCGGGGCGCGGTTTGCCGCCGCAATGTCCGAACGAGCGCGTGCCGGCGTGCGCGTTCACCTCATCATCGACGCGATCGGTTCCGACCGGATTGATAAGGAATACATCCGAATGATGGAGGAAGCCGGCGCTCACATCATCCGCTACAACCCCATCGAGCGCATCCTGCTGCTGGTTACCGTGGGCGATGTCACGCAGCGAACGCATCGCAAGCTTCTCGTCGTGGACGGCCGAGTCGGATTCACGGGCGGAGCCGGCATAGCCGACGTGTGGCTGGGCGATGCCCAAACACCGGATAACTGGCGTGATACGGTCTATCGCATCGAGGGCCCCGTCGTCGCGCAGTTGCAGGCGGCGTTCGTTGACAACTGGATGCAGGCGGCAGGCCAGGTGCTCCACCGCGAAGAGTATTTCCCGGCCCTGGAGCAATCGGGCGATCTCGCCGCGCAGGTGTTTCTCAGTTCGCCTCAAGCCGGGTTGGCCAGTCTGGAGGTCATGTACCTGCTCGCGATTAACTCGGCGCAGAAGACCATTGACATGGGCACGCCCTACTTCGTGCCTGACGATCTGCTGACCGAGGCCTTGATTACGGCGATGCAGCGCGGCGTTCGCGTCCGCCTCATCGTACCGGGGCCGCACATGGATGCGGACATCGTGCCTCCGGCTTCGCGCGCCACATGGCAGCCTTTGCTCGATGCGGGAATGGAGATCTATGAGTATCAACCGACCATGTATCACGCGAAAGTGATGGTGATCGATGGGTTGTGGACCTCCGTCGGCTCATCAAACCTCGACCCGCTCTCGTTCCGCATCAACGATGAAGCGAACCTCAACGTCTTCGACGCCGCCTTCGCCCAGCAGCAAGCCGAAGTGTTCGAGCAGGACCTGTCACGATGCGAGCGTGTTTCCAAGATCGAACACGAGCAGCGACCCTTCCTCGACCGCGTCGGCGAGTTCTTTGCTTCGCTTTTCAAGCCGTTTATGTAACGACGATCGCGGCCGGATTACTCCTCGCCCAGCGTCGAGAGAATCCCAGCCCGCGCCAAGAGATCGACGATCCGCTCGCGCTCCGGCAACTTCGACTTGTTCACCGACTCGATCAGCCGCCGGCGCTCCAGGTCCATGTCGAGGTAGCGCACCGCAAGCTCCGCGATCGCGTCGTTGGACATCGATTCGAGATACTCGAACCCCTCGCGATAGACGATCCGCGCCGCGAGGCTCTTCGCCATCATCCACTTGAGATAACGCTGCGGCGTTTTCTTCCACAATCGCTCGCCTGCCCGCTCGACCAGCACCGGCGGCAGGTGATCGATCACCAGCGTCTTGAGCTTCTCCTTCGTCGCGGCGGGCATGTCGTCGATCGCCGCTTCGATCGCGTCCGCCGTGCGAATCATGATGCGCGACAGCATGATGCTCGTGACCGGCAGCGGCACCTGCGAGCGGTGGCGATGCACCCGGCCGAGCAGCTCCGCCTCCCGCCGCGCCAATTCGCGTAAGCGCACGAGCACTTCCTCGACGAAGCGGTCCTTGATGAGCAGGAACTCCGTTTCGTCGTCGAGCATCATGCACGCCGCGATTTCGTAGCTTGATGTGATCACGCCGCACTTGTTGGCGCTGCTGTCCTTCATGATGAGCACGCCGCGCTCCGAGAGCTTGTTGCGCGCTTCCGGCGTGAGGAACAGGTTGGCGCCTTCGACGATGACCTTGCTCGACGGCGTGCCGTCCTTGGCGAGAAAATCGCGCCAGTTGCCCGCGTGGATCGCGTTCGGCCGACCGCCGCAGGGCACGAACGCGTCGGCGATCAGTCGATTGTGCAGCGTGTTGCGCAGGTGCACGCCGTCGGGCTCGTCGAGCGTGGTGATTCGGCCGCGCGGCCCGAGCTTCGTGCGGTCGAAGTGGCCGATGGGCACGCCGTCGGCGACAAGCTGAAGCAGCGCCTCGTGGTTGAGGCCGTCGGGGTCTTCACCGCAGCCGCTGCCGTCGGAGATGCCGAGGATTCGCGCGCGCTCGCCATAGTCGCGATGCAGAATGCGGATCATGTTTCCGGCGACGTCGCCGTCGGGACCGCCGGTGAGCTTGATCGTGAAGGCCTGCGCATTGGGGTCGATGCCGACGCTCTTGAGCGCCGCCGCGAGGAAGACGTTGACGCCTTCGCTCGTCACGCCGTACTGCTTGTGATTGATGCCCGCGCCGGGCTTGGAGCTCATCAACGCCGTCGGCGTCGGATACCCCCGCTGCTTCGCCCGCTTGACGATCCACTCGATCATCCGCGGCGTGATGTTTTCATCGGGCCCGAAATACAGCAGCTCTTCCTGGCCGAAACGATCGACGATGCGCTTGCGAATCGCGGGATCGGGCGTGATGAGGTCGAGAATGCAATCGACGAATCCCTTGACGGAGCGATCGACGCGTGAATCGGGTTCGAGGAGGATGGCGGCCTTGGCGCCGCCTTCCGGAATGTCCTTGTTCTTGAGCTGCTGCGCGTGCGCCAGGCCGTAGGCTTCGTCGTAGAGGCGCTCGACTTCGCGCGCGTGCTGATCGACGCCGATGGGTCGCACCGCGCGGATGCCGCCGCGTGCGATGTCGCGGAATCGCACGTGAAAGCCGTTGAACGCGCGCCCGTGCACGAAGAACAAGCCGAACGGAATCTCGCTGCGCTCGGGCGTGGCGAGAAACTTCGGGTCGATGCGCAGCGCCAAGCCATACCGATTGGGCAGGTGGACGTTCGTTCGGTACACCGCACAGACGGCGTCCAGCAACGTCTTGAGCACCGTCCGCGCCTCTTCCAGATCGACTTCGTTGGCGATCTCCTCGCGCAGCGCCGCTTCCTGGTGCGCGAACGCTTCGTCATGCAGTGGATGATCGGGATTGAATCGCGACAGGAACAAGTCCACGATCTTCGTCGCATGCTTGAGATTGCGCTCCGCCAGGCGGCCGATGCGGTCGCTGCTGAAGGCGTAGGGATTGACCTTGACGAGCGCCTGGTGGGCCAAATCGCCCAGGCAGACAACGACCTCCGCGCGCGGCAGGCCCAGATCATGGTGCGCATACGCCAGCGCCAGCGTGCGCTCATCAAGCCACTTCATGCGGTGCAGATCGCGATGCACCGACTGCCAGAGGTCGCTCGCCGCGTCGATCACGCCGCCGCCGGGGCGGGAGACGACAAAGCCCAGCAGCACGACCCAGTCGCCGTCGTCGTCGCGAATGGTGTCGAGGTAAGCGCGATGGATGTTGATCGCCGACGCGCTCAAGCGCGTGACGATGCGCTCGAACATCGTCCGCGTGGTGGCGTTGCTGACCGCGGCGACGATGCGGCAAACATTGGGGTCGCTCTCAGGTTCGAGCGAAACCGCCGAACCGTCCGTGCCCGTGACGCGCTGATACAGCTTCCAGTGCCGGCACATGCGAATGGGCGTCACCGACATCACATAGTCTTCGCTGCAGCGCTGCAGATAGTCGGCCATCTGTTTCGCCGTCGGCTCGCCCCCACCCGCGCTTCCCCCCCCCATCTTCGATGCGTAGGCGAGCACTTCCTCGCGCTTGGCGGCCTGTTCGACATCGGCGGGATCGAACGCCGCGCCTTCGCCAAACAGAAACGTGTCGAGCACAAGCTGGCCGTCCGTCGCGGTGTGAATCTTCGCAGCCCGCAGCGGCCTGTCCCGCGGCAACTCCCCCACCATCTCCGCCAGCACGCCGGGATAGTCCAGCGGCCGCATCATCGTCCACTGCGAGCCGTCCTTGCTGCGAAGCGTCATCTCCAGCGGCCGCCCGGACGCCTTGCTCGCGATGATCGCGCTCAGGTGCCCAAGCTGGTCGTCGTACTTCGTGTCCTGGAAGTACACCGGCGGCATGTTCTCCAGAAACCACGGCACAACCTCTTCCGCCGTCGCCCGCAGACTCCCCGCGACCTCGTCGATCACGGCAGAGCTGTCCAGCGCTTGGGGGGGCTGGGGGGGCTGGCCGGCGGGATTCACCCCGTCCGCGACGGATGTGGGGGGCGTGGGGGGTGCAGCCGAAGCAGAAGATGCAGCGGGTCGTGCGGCCATAGGCGGTAGTGGTAGGAACCCGGAGGCGGACGATCAAGGATACCATCGGCCCGCCGGGCGTCATCCTCGACCGTTTTGGCTGAATCGACGGGGCCGCCGTCGGCGACAAGAACGCCGCGGGGCATCTTTCGGCGGTGATGCCGCCGGCTGCGAAGAGCGCCCGCCACCCGCCAGTTATCGCCGGCCGTCTCCTGATCAGCGCATCCTGAACCCAGCCAGAAAGCGCTCAATCACCCTGCATCGCATCACCCGTCGCTTCGACGTCCTTTCCGGCGCCCTTCCACGTGTTGCAACCGGTCAAGAACAAAGCACCTGCCAGCAGTGCCACCAGCGCTGCCCTGACAATGATGATTCGCGTGTTCATAGGTCATCTCCTCACTTGCATTTGTGACTGTCCCCGCCCCAAACCGTTCCCAAGCGACCGATCTGCCGGGTCACTTGGCCTGAAAGCCGAACTTATGCGCGGCCTTGTCGCGGCGGCCGACGATCACGACGAGCAGGCCGAGAAGGCCCAACCCGGGGCCGCCGAAGATGTACCACGCCGTGCTGTCCGTCCACTTGCCCGTGAAGGTGTTGCTGAGCTGGTCAGCAAACGAATCCGTGGCATTCAGGCCGACGACCAGCAGGATCGCGCCGAGCACCAGCAGAACAATTCCGACGATGCGTTGCGTAGTCATGGATGGCTCCAATCAAGAAGGCCGAAGCGAGCGAGTGCATCGGCGGCGGCGCCTCAACCGCCGCCGATCGCGTCGAATACGCAGTCACGCGTGGCTGGTCTTTCCCCGTCTGGCCAGGCCGGTCAGCAGCGAAACCAGGAACAGAACAAGGAAGACGAAGAACAGGATCTTGGCGATGGTCGCGGCGCCCGCGGCAATTCCTCCGAAGCCGAAGACCGCGGCGATGACCGCGACGATGAAAAATACGATTGCGAAATAGAGCATGGTTGTTTCCTTTCAGTTCGGTGTCCGAAAAACGTTGCCGCGATTGCGTAGTTGCGCTCTCCTGGTCTAGTCGCGCGGTTAGACGCTTACTCTTGATCCTGCGGCGGTTGCACGCCGGCGGTCTTCCCTTGATCCTCGTGCATGGCCGCGGCGGCTTTGTCCCGGGCTTCCTGGCCAAGGTCCTGCACCGCGCCCACGATTCTGTCCTTGTCCCGCTCGATCTTGTCCTTGTCCACCGTGAGCGTGATGTTGGACGTGCCGTCGGCGTTCGTCGAGTCAACGAAGAACCATCCCATGTAGAGGCCGATTGCAAAGACGCCGACCACGATCACGACAATGACGAGAAATCGCTTCATCAAGACCTCCACGATGACGGTTGAATGGCGCCCCGTGGCGTGTGCACTTGCTTACTCAGAAGCCGCGAGGCAGATATCCCAGCAGCAGCAGGATGATCACGATCACCAGCACGAGGCCCAGGAAGCCGCTGGGCGCGTAGCCCCAACTGCGGTTGTAGCCCCAGCGCGGAACAGCGCCAATCAACAGAAGAATTACGATCACAAGAAGAAGAAATCCCATTGCAAGCTCCTTTCGAGCATTCAGACCACGATGCAGCGGATCAACCGCGGCA
>CAZLDF010000291.1:0-4390 GCA_964558095.1 uncultured Isosphaeraceae bacterium
GCGCATGACGCGATCCATGTGCTGCGGACAGAGGATTTCGTCATAGATGCTCGTTCCCGCGATCCCGCCGCGCCAGCAGGAGAGCGACCAGAGCCGCGATTTGACGAAGGCGACGTGCTCGGGCGGGAACGGACTCTCGCCGCAGCGCTCGACGTGAACGGGCTTGCCGATGCGCGAGCGGTCGATGACGGCCTCGACGTCGAACGCGTCGGGGCACAACAGGATGATGCAATCGAGCGTTTGCGATTCGCCCAATCGCTCGAGCGTCGTTTGCAGATGAACCGCGGCATCGGATCGCGGCGTGAACGAGCGTGCGCGCAGTAAGCCGTCGTACTCGGGATGGACGGGGATGAACGCAGCGACTCGCCGCGCTTCGCCGGGCGCCGCTTCGTCCGCGATCGCGGCCGCCCGCAGCGCTGCATCGCTCAACTCGATCGGGCGATCCGATTCGATCGCGTCGCGGACCTCATCAAGCTGCGATGCGAGCGCGTCGGCCGCTTCAGCGAGCCACTGCACGTTCTCACGGTCGCGTTCGAGTTGGCGACGTTGGCGGCTGATCGGATCGAGGTCCTGCTGCATGTGCAGCCGGCGATCGGCGCGCTGGCGGCGAAAGACGCCCATCTGGTTGAGGTGATTCAGAAGCTCGAACGCGTCGAATCGCTCTTCGACCTCGCGCCGCAGGCAATCAAGCCGCTCGAAGTGCTTCTGCATCGCGCGCTGATCCGTCTGTTCATCGAGCATGCGATTGAGCAGCGAGTCGGTCTGTCGGGACGTGGCGCCGACGTGCGCGACGTCGCCGCGGACGCGGCCAAGCCGCTCCACAACGGCGGCCGCGCGTGAACGGTCGATGCCGACAGCCGGGATCGGCAGCCGCGGCAGCGGGCGCGTCGCGTGCGATTCGAGAAACTCACGCAGCGGCATCGTCGCGACGTGCTGCTTGCGCGCGCCGCCCTCGGTAGCGTCGATGATCGTGCGGCCTGCTTCGCGATAACGCGCGAAGTCCGCCTCGAAATGCTGCAGGTACGTCAGCATCTGCGTGTCGGTAAAGATGCTCCGGCCGTGGATGTCGGCGATCCTGTGCAGATGCACGCGCATGCGGGCGATGCGCTGCCACTCCATCATGGCGATGGTGTTGAACGGATTGAGCTCGGCCGCCCATTCGTCATGGATCGCCGTGCCGGGCGCGTAATACAGCCCGTCCGGGAAGCCGAGGTCCTGGCCAATAAGCGCGATGGGTTCGCAGCCTAGATGCGCCGCGACGTACAGCGCCAGGTGCGCGACCGTCGCACCGGCGGGCAGCACGCCTTTCTCCGTCGCGCACGGGCCGAGCATCTGGTCGAGCATGCCCGCGGCGCAGCATCGAATCGGTCCGGGCCACGCGCGAATCACCGAGGGATGCACCTTCGCATCGGCGATGAGCGTGATGTCGCGCACCGCCTCGGCGTCGAGTCCCTCGTAAAACCGCTTGGACAGTTCGTGATAATCGAGCGCCGTGATGAAGTGCGGCCGAATGCCCGCTGCGAGCAGCGGCTTCAGCGCCGTCTGCACCGCGACGATCACGCACCGATCGCGCACGCCGTCTTCGCTCAGCAGGTGCATGTTCCTGCGCAAGCTCGGCCCCGCGGACACAACCACCGCGGGAAAGCCCTGCGCGCGATCCGTCAGTTCGCGAACGCCCTCGCCGAACGCATATTGATCGAAGTTCAGCAGATAGTTCTTCACGGTGTCCGCGGAGCGCATCAGCGTGGTCATCAGCGAAACGCGCGCGGTCGTGATGAAATCGTTGAGCGTCTTCGTGAACGTCGTCGTGAGGCCGGCCAGGCGCTCGCGGCTGGGCGGATGGTGCACGAACGCCATGCCCTGCAGAATGATCGCCTCGCTGCCGCCGAGCTTTTGGGCCAACGCGGATCGATCCGCAGGATCGTCGAGCCAGACGATGATCGCGTCGCGCATCCACGCCGCGTGGTCGAGTTGCTCGAACACGGCCCGCATCAACTGGTGGTCGGGCTCGAAGACGACGATCACGCCGGCCTTCTTCGTCCGCCGCGCCAGCGCCTGCACGTGATAGCCCAGGCCGAAGCCGGTGACGACGACGACGGAGTTCTTGACGAGATCGACGTCGTGGACCAGGCGGTTCGCCTCGTCCGCGGGTCGGCGACTGCACAGCCGCCGGCCGCGCCACGTGCCCGTTGGCATTGCCTGCTCAGACTCGGCGAGCCCAAGCGCGTCTTCGGCGGCGGAGGCGTCGCGAATGCGGCGGGCGACGTCGGCGTTGCGCGAACCCAGCGCCGCCAGATTCGCTTCAAGCGGGCAGTGTTTCGTCGCGAGGGCCATGATGGATTGAAATCGGAGAGAATGCGTGCAACATTTGCGCCGCCGGTGCGCAAGGAATATCGGAAGCCTGACGCGGGACGCTGCAAACAAACCATGCCGCAGCCGCCTTCGACATCGTTGCTGACGCGCTACGTGCTGGAGAACCCCTGGCCGCTGGCCGTCGCGATCGCCGCCGTCGCCGCCGTGCTGATCTGGATCGGCGCGCGCGAAGGCCTCTGGCGTCGCGTTCGCGTCGGCGGCGCGATGGGCTTCGTGGCGCTGGGGCTCGTCCTCATCGGCTGGTTCGTCGAAACGCCGGGCGAGACGGGCGAGCGCATCACGCGGCAGTTCGTCGATGCCGTCGTGGCCGAGGACGTGAATGCCGCAACGGCTCTGCTCGTTGCCGAGGGCGGAACGTTCAACTCCGTTTCGCCGAACCATCCGGGAGTGGACCTCGATGAGATTGGCGACCGCGTTCGCGAGTTCGTCGGCGATTACGACATCGAATCCAATCGAATCACAATGCTCGACGGCTATGGCGAATCGAGCGACCGAGCCGCCGTCCACCTCGCCTGCATCACCGAAATCGATCGCGGCTATGGGCCCGCCGTGACCCAGTGGGTCTTCCGCGTCGAGCGCCAATCGGATGGCGCGTGGAGAATCACGCGCATCACGTGGGTGTCGATGAACAGCCGTCCACCGCCGGACCGCTATTGATTCCGAAGAGGCGCCGTGGCACGGGCACAGTCCAGTGGCACGGGCACAATCCAGTGGTACGGGCGTCTCGCCCGTAAGTCGCAGTGGCACGGGCGTCTCGCCCGTAACCCGCAGTGGTACGGGCGTCTCGCCCGTAACTCGCAGTGGGCAGACTCCATCCCGACCGACCGGCCTATCGATCTTCAAGCACGGGAATGTCAAGCGCGATGTTGTACCGCGCCACGCCGTCGCGCTCGGCGACGCCGACGAGCAGCGTCTCTCCAGACAGTAGCGCCGCCCCCCCTTCAACGCGAAACGTGCGCGTGGCCGATTGCCCCGGCGGCAGGCCGCTCGCCAGCGGCTGCTTGATCGTCGTCTGCGGGCCTCGAATCACCACGTCAAGGTTCGCATCGCGCGCGCCCATGTTCGTGGCGAACACACTGACGACCAGATCGCGCCGCCCCGTCTGTTCGTTGACGTTCAGCCGCCACGAAGCCGAGCACTGCAGGTTGTCCAGGCCCACTTCGAGCGTGGCGCGAACGCGCAGTGCATACTCCGCCCCGCCGTTGAGATCGATCACCGCCTCGATGTTCTTGCGGCCCGCCGGCGCCGAGCGATCGAGCATCAGCGTGATCGGCAGCGACGCGCTTTCGCCCACCGGCACCACGAACGCCTGCTGCCGCGGCGAAATGCTCACACCGGGCACGTCGTCGAATCGAATCGTTCCGCTGATGAGCGTCGGCCAGGGATTGTCGAGCACGACCGAAGCCTCGATGGCGCGCGCTTCCGCCGAGAGCCGACTCGGCGAAACGGCGAACTTCGACCTGAACAGCGCCAGGTGTGGATCGATGCCAATGATGAACTGGGGCGCCGCGTCGAGCGCGATCTCGTGAACAGCATCGTTCAGCTCGATGACTCGCCGATTGCCCTGCAGATCGATCGCCGTCACATCGCCCCCGGCGAGCCGCATGGACAATCGCTCGCCGCGACCGTCGCCCGCGGGTTCGACGCGGCCGCTCCACGCGACGATCGCCGACGGCGTGTCGCCTTCGCCGCGGAGAATCCATGCGTGTAATCCTTCGCCGAGGGAGAGTTCGCCGAGGAACGTGCGATGATTCAATTCGCGCGACAGCACCGACCACATGACATAGGCGGGATCGATCTCGATCGACTCGGTCCCGGCTTCGCAGCGCCACGGCGCTTCGATCGAAATCGCCGGCGCGCCGAAGCGCCAGGCGCTCAGCGCGCCCTGCGCCACATCGACGATTCGCTGGAGCTTCGAGTGCCGACGCGCATCCGGAGGCGTGAGCAGCAAGCTGTATGCATCGTCCGGCTGCGCCCAGGCCGCGATGAACCGCTCCATGCCGCCGGCGGTGATGTT
>CAZLDF010000292.1:0-8948 GCA_964558095.1 uncultured Isosphaeraceae bacterium
ACTACACCTACATCGACACCGAAGATCAAGCGCACAAGGCACTCGTCAGCCAGCTTGACCGCACGCTCATGGTCATCGCGAAAGACGTCAAGATTCAGGTCGAGTTCAATCCGTTGAAGGTCGCTGAGTATCGCCTGATCGGCTATGAGAATCGTCTGCTGCGCTCGCAGGATTTTCGCGACGACTCGGTCGATGCGGGCGAAATCGGCGCCGGCCACTCGATGACCGCGCTCTATGAGATCGTGCCCGCGAGCGGCGACGCGCAACATGTCGCAGGCGAGCAAGACGGCCCGCTGATGGAAGTGAAGCTGTCGTACAAGCAGCCGGACAAGGACGAGAGCGTGCAGCTTGAGTTTCCCCTGACAGACAGCGGCGCTGCGCTCGATGCCGCATCGGACGATTTCCGTTTCGCCGCGGCCGTCGCGGCCTATGGGATGATCCTGCGCGATTCGCCCTATAAGGGAACGGCGAGCTTCGGGCTTGTCACCCAACTTGCGACATCAGCAGCGGACGAACCGGCCGAGGATGCGCGACGGGAGTTCCTCGATCTGGTGTCGAGCACGTTCGTGATCTCGCGTGGTGAATCGACGCGGAACATCGCGCCGTCGCCCAACCCCGTCCGCGAGTAGGCCTCGATCGACGTCGTCGCAAGCGACGACGCGAAACTGCCGGGCTGAACTTGATTCCGCGGTCGCTTCGTGATTCCATAGGTCCATGATCGACGAAGGCCCCAGCGACGACGACATTCGCCGCTTCGGCGACGAAACCGAGGAAACCGCCATCTGCCCGGACTGCGGCGCGGAAGTCTGGGACCAAGCCGACGTCTGCCCCCAGTGCGGCCAATTCATGGTCGATGGACCATCGCGACAGTCGCGCACCGACAAGCGACTGGACCATCGCTGGATCGTGATCCTTGTCGTGCTGCTGATTATTGTGTTGTCGGGGATCGCGGTGTTTGTTCTTTGACGCCCGGAGGGTGTGACGGAATGTGTGCCGCGCACGTCGTCGCAAGCGACGACGCTAAACTGGAAACGCGGCGCGATTACTGCGCCTCGTCGCGTCCCGCGCCTTTGTGTTCGGCCGAGAACGTGATGTGCTGTTCGCTTGACGGGTCGCCGCCGGGGCGCGGGTCCCATCCCCACACCGCGGGGTTGATCGGCGTTTCGACCGTTGTCGGCGGGATGAAGTGATACGCCAGCGCGACGCGGCGATTGAGGTCGTCGATGTGGCCGAAGCCCGTCCACGCCTCCTGCACCTTGCGGTGCTTGTAGCCGTGATCGCGGATCATCATCGGGTCGAAGGGAATCCAGCCGCAATCGGGCAGGAAGAATTCCGCCCAGCTTCGGAATTCGAAGCGCTTGCGAACGTCGGAGTAGTCGAAGCCGACGACGGGTCGCGCGGGGATTCCCGCGGCGCGCAGCGTGGCGACGCAGACGCAGACAAGATCGTGCGGCCCGCCGAGGCCTCGTTCCACCGTGCGCGCCGCGCCGCTCATTTCCAATCCGAGAATCACCTCGAGGTTGCCGTAGTTCACCCCGTCGCCGGACACGCGAACCCTGTCCAGGCAATAGCGCACCAGGTCTTTTGCCGCGAAATAAGGCGGGACGAACCGCAATTGCCCCTTGCTCGCGTCCTCGACCGCGGCCTTGAACACCGGCGCTTCCGATTCGATGAACATCTGCGGCTTCAGGCCGTCGCGCACTTCCTCCGGCCACTCCTTCGGCCAGGCGATCTCGCCCGCAGCCTTGTCGTCGATTTCGCTGTCCCACACCTGCGTGCGGTACTTCACCATGAAGCGAATCGCTTTGCCCTGGAATTCGCTGACGGTCATCACTGCCAGGTGGGTGTTGAAGGCATAGCCGTCGTCGATGCGAAACCGCTCGCGAAGCGCGGTGTCCTCGACCGCGCCGAGCCAGAGCTGCGCGCGGACGGAATCGGGATCGGCCTTGTGAAAGGTGCTGTTGAAGAGGATGGGCATGACGATGGGCGCGTCCTTGAGCAGGTACGAGCCGCGGGTCGTCGGGTCGCGCTGCTGCAACGTCGTGACCATCACGCTGAAGGTCACGTCGTAAATCTGCGGATCGAGCCGCCGCAGCGGCCCCGTCGGCGGCCGGCCCGAGGGGGGGGCGAGGGACACAAGCGTCAAAATCGCGATGGTTGCAAGTCGAAGCATGGGCCAGTCAAAGTCAGAACGACAAGGCAACGGCTCAGAGCGCCTATCAGAATGAAACCACAGAAATCACAGAGACACACACGAGGATACGCAACTTCCTCGGTTCCGGTCAGAAACTCAGCCCAGCGCGCTGACCTGATCGCTGAAGAACATGTCGCCGAGGGTGTTGAGCAGCTTCGCCAGCACTAGATTGATGGCGATGATGCCCAGGAAGCTGATGACGAACGCCTCGGTCGCGGCCCGGCCGACGCCCGCCGCCCCCGCGCTGCAGTTGAAGCCCTTGTAGCACGCCACCAGCCCGATCGTCACGCCGAAAAACACCGCCTTGATCAGCCCCGACACCGGCTCCCACCACGTCACGAAGTACCGCGTGAAGTCCCAATATTCCCACGACGCCACGTCATAGAACTGCACGCAGATCAGCCACGCGCCCCACACGCCCAGCAGATCGGAATACACCGTCAAGATCGGCGTCATGATGATGCAGGCGAGCACGCGCGGCACGACGAGATACGGCATGGGATCGGCGCCCATTGCGCGCATCGCATCGAGCTGCTCCGTCACGCGCATCGTCCCCAGCTCCGCGGCGAGCGCCCCCCCCACTCGACCCGCGACCATCACCGCCGCCAGCACCGGGCCGATCTGCTTGACCACCGAGATGCTGATGATTCCGCCGAGGCGCGTCTCCTGGCCCCAGCGCGCGAACTGCGGCAGGCCCTCCAGCGCCAGCACCATGCCGATGAACGCGCCGGTGATCGCAATCACGGGAATCGACGCGACGCCCACTGCGAAAAGCTGCGGCCCGACCAAGCGCCAGCGCACGCACCTGGCCGGGTGCGAAGCGAACCACCGCCCGGCGGAGCCGGCGAAGCGCGTGAACCGGCCGCACTCCTCGATCGTCTGGAGCACCTGGTGGCCGAAGCGCGAGATGGCGCCGATCGCTGCGAACATGCGTGTTGAACTTGAAAGAGTCGCGAACCGCCCGACAGCATACCGACCGCAGGGAGGAAGCGGACTATCAGCAGACAATGGGCTCCGACTCGGAAAGCGACCTACAGGCACTTGCCTTCGACAGGAAACGTTTCGCCTGTGCCGGTGGAATTGGACTCGCGACGCGGGGCGTCGCGGTGCCAGACGATTCGTCAGTCGTTTTCCTCGCTCGGCTGCGGCTGCTGCTGGGGAATCGGGGGCATCTGCGGCAACTGCTGCTGATTGCCGAGCAGGAAGCTCGCCAGGCGGCGCTGGCGCACCGGGTGCTGGAGCTTGCGGATGGCCTTTGATTCGACCTGGCGGACGCGTTCGCGGGTGACCTTGAAGATGCGGCCGACCTCTTCGAGCGTGTAGGTGTACCCGTCGCCGATGCCGTAGCGCAGTTTGAGAATCTCGCGCTCGCGATACGTCAGCGTCTTGAGCACATCGTTGATGCGCTGCTTGAGCATGTCGTTGGTGGCGGTGTCGGAAGGCGAATCCTGCGATTCGTCTTCGATGAAGTCGCCGAAGTGGGAATCCTCCGACTCTCCGACGGGCCGGTCGAGCGAGATCGGATGGCGGCTGATCTTCATCACCCGCCGGGCCTCTTCGATGGACATGTCAGCCTTCTCGGCGATCTCCTCGATCGTCGGTTCGCGGCCCATGGACTGCAGCAGGTTCTTCTGGATCGTGCGCAGCTTGGACATGGTTTCGATCATGTGCACCGGCACGCGGATGGTGCGGGCGTGATCGGCGATGGCGCGGGTGATGGCCTGGCGGATCCACCACGTGGCGTAGGTGGAGAACTTGTAGCCGCGCTTGTACTCGTACTTATCGACCGCGCGCATCAGGCCGGTGTTGCCTTCCTGGATGATGTCGAGGAACGGCAGGCCGCGGTTGCGGTATTTCTTCGCGATGGAGACGACGAGTCGCAGGTTGCCGCCGGAGAGGTCGCGCTTGGCCTGCTCGTACTCTTCGAACACGCTGGCCATGTCCTCGACGCGCTTGAAGAGTTCCTCGGGGTTTTCGAGGACGAGGTCCTGCAGGCCCGAAAGCTCTTCGTTGAGGACGAAGACGTCTTCCGGCTCGAAGCGCGTCGGATACTTCTCCGCTTTGAGCAGATCGCGCTGCACCTGCTTGATTTTCTTCATCACGGAAATCAGCTTGCGCGACAGCGGCTGGATGCGCCCGGTGCGAAGGCAGCACTCTTCGAGCAGCGACGCGATGCGCCGGCGGCGGCGTTCGAGCTCCTCGCGCATCCGGGCGCGCTCCTTGCCCGACAGGTTCTCGCGCGCGATCCGTTCCCATGTCTCGCGATTGAGATCGAGCAGCTTGCGGACCGTCGCGGTGTTGTACGGGATGCGGGCGGCGATCTTCTCCTTGGCCCTTTCCTCGGCCGTCGAAATGCGCATCGTCCGGTCGAACGGCAGCGAGCCTTCGTGCACCTGCTGCAGGATTTCGATCGCCTGCGCGGCGCAGTAATCGGACGACAGCACCCGGCGACGGAAGATCATGCGCGTGGTTTCGATCTTCTTCGCGAGGCGGATTTCCTCTTCGCGCGTCAGCAGCGGGATCGTTCCCATCTGCGTCAGGTACATCCGAATCGGGTCGTCGATGCGCTTGGATCCGCTCTCGGCCATCGCTTCGTCGATGACGGCCTGCGTCTCGGCCTCGTCGAGCAATTCCTCGGCCTCCTCGGCGAGCGGATCGAACTCGTGCGGGCGCGGCTGGGGCTCGGCGTCGTCCTCGTCGTCGGCGAGCGGCGGCTCGGCGCGGTCGATGGGATTGTCGCGCTTGAACTTCAGGTTCGTCTGCAGCGGCGCGAGGACCGTCTGCAGGTTGTGCCGGCAGACGTCCTGATAGTTGCGGAACGAAACGCCCAGCCGGTTCATCAGGTCGATGAACTCATCGAGCTTTTCAGGATCGACCATCTCGTCGGGCAGGCAGGTGTTGAGTTCTTCGTAACACAGCCAGCCGCGGCAGACGCTGGCGCGCACGAGCATGTCGATCGTGGGATGCATCGAGGGGATGAGCGCACCGGAGGCGGACGAGGAGGCGAAGGGGGGGGGAGGGGTCGAGGATTTCACGGTTCTGAGCTCCAACCTTCTGTCTGTGAATCTGTCCTGCAATGCAAGGTCAGGCGGGCAGCTCGCCTGACCGGTCACTGACGCAAACTTACGATCGCACGCCCTGGGGTATGGCGGCGATCAGGGGGCCGACTTTTCGTCGATGATCGATGGCGGCGAGCAGCGCCGCGGCGCCCTGGTGCGCTTCGCCGCCCCCGGCGCGCAGGTCGCTCATCTGCCGGCGATACTCTTCGTGCGACAACTGCCCGGCCAGCGCCGCCAGCGACGACGCCAGCCACTGCTCCGCCGACAAATTGCTGTCCGATTGCATGCGCTCTTCAGCGTGCACGTGCAGCGACGCGACCACGTCGGGCGAAACGCCGTCCGCTTCGACCGCGTCCATCAAGCCCGGCACGCTGATCTGCGATTGCATTTCCTCGAGCGATGAGAGCATCGCGCGGGCGATGGCGGCGGCGGCGCGATCGGCGAACTCGAAGGTGCGCACCACGTCGATCGCCGCGCTGGGCGGCGCGTCGCCCAGGCGGATGTCCTGCCGGGCAAGGTCCGGGCGATGGATCAGCAGGCCGAGCAGGTCGTGCTCCGCGCGGCGGCGGGCCGGAGGAACAAACGCCACGTCGATCGATTCAAGATCAGGCGATGAATCGTCGTGGTCTGATTCGGCGGCGGCTCGCAGAGCCGCGGTACCAGGTCCGGCTCGGAGAGCCGGGGTACCAGCCGCGGTACCAGAACCGGCTCGGAGAGCCGGGGTACCGGGACCGGCGCCGCGCGGCGGGCGATTGGGAATCGCACGCTGCAACTCGTCGATCGACAGTCCCAGCGCGCTCGACAGCCGCGAAAGCGCATCGCGCTTGCGCAGCCCTTCCAGGCGATTGAAGCCCAGCTCAGAGAGATTCGCGAGAAACTGCGAGAGCGCGTTCTGGCGGCCCGCGACCGATTCGATGCCTTGCATCACGCCGCGCAGCCGATCCACGCGGTGCGCCAGCGCATCGGGCGCCGCGGCGAGCGCATCGCTCCACCGCTGCGGCCCGTTCTCGCTGTGCAGAAGCTCGTCGGGGTCAAGCCCGCCGGGCAGCGTGGCGATGCGCACGTCGATCGGGCTCTGGAAGAAGACTTCCATGGCGCGGTCGGCGGCGCGCCGGCCCGCTTCATCCGGGTCGAACACCAGAACGACCGTGTCGCACAGCCGGCTGAGGACGCGCGCGTGGTCGTGCGTCAGGGCCGTCCCTAGCGTCCCGACGACGTTGGTGATGTTGAACTGATGGCAGGCGATGACGTCGATGTAGCCCTCGACGACGACGGCGGTCTTCGTGTCGATGATCGAGCGTCGCGCCAGGTGAAGGCCGTAGAGCGTCTTCGATTTGCTGAAGATGTCGCTTTCGGAACTGTTGAGATACTTGGGCTGATCGTCGGGGTTGATGATGCGCCCGCCGAAGGCGATGGGGTGGCCCGATTCATCGCAGATGGGGAACACGACGCGGTTTCGAAACGCGTCATAGAAGCCCGCACCGGAATCTTCAGAACGGCGCTTGAGCAGACCGGCGGCGGCGGCGAGGGCCTGAAGCTGCGGCTTCTTGCGGAGAATGCCATCGAGGGAATCCCAGGCGTCGGGCGCGCAGCCGAGCATGAACTGGCGGGTCATGTCATCGCTGATTCGCCTGGCGGCGATGACGTCGCGCGCCGCAGCGCCGAGCTTCTCGTCCGCGAGATTGCGCTGGAAGAACGCCGCGGCGCGCCCGGTGACGTCGCGAAGCTCCGCACGGCTGGATCGCTGATCGGCAGACCTGTCGGCGCCTCGCGGCGTCAACGCGATCCCCGCGCGATCGGCGAGCAAGCGCAGGGCCTCGGCGAAGTCCTTGCGAAGGTAGTTCTGGACGAATCGGAACGCGTCGCCGGCGACGCCGCAGGAGAAGCACTTGTAGAAACCGGGGCCTTTGTGCGTGATGACGTGAAAGGACGGCCGGTGGTCGTCGTGGAAGGGGCACAGGCCGACGAACTCGCGGCCGGATCGCTTGAGCGGGATGTGCTCGCCGATGAGCTGCGCGAGGTCCGTGGCGTCGCGGACGCGATCGATGTCGGAGTGCCCGGTCAATCCTGCCACGTGAAGTGCCGCTCCCGAAAGCCTTGCCGATGGTGACACACGAACCACACCCGAACGAAGCGAAGCGCGAATCGCGACGCACCGATCGCGCGCAACGAACGACTGTCTATCTCACCCATCTTCTCAGCAGCGGAACCGGTATGTAGAGGGCCTCTGGCCGCCCGTGAGGCGCGATCCGGGCACGAGGGGTCGTTTCGGGAGGCTGGGCGCCACGCGAAGGTGGTTGGTGTCCATCGCAATGCGAAGACGTTCGCCGGTTGCCGTTTCCCGCGGGATTATCGTGCCTTGGGATCAGAGTCAACGGTACGACATGAACCGCACAGGTCAAATTTTTTGCCCATTTTTCCGAAGATTCTCTGGCGGCAAGCGGGCGGGTTCGCTAGGCGGCGCCGAACCCAAGCCGGGCTGTTATGCGGACTGTCGCTGCGTGTACGCGTACTTGCGCTTCAGCGGCTTCACCACCATGCCCCGGCGAATGGTCTTGGCGCACACCTTGATCCGCGTCGGCTTGCCATCGACGAGCGCGCGCACCGACTGCAGGTTGGGCTTGAACGTGCGCTTGGAGTTCGCTGTGACCTTCAGGCCGATCCCGCCCAGGTACTTGGGCTTGCCGCGATAGCGAATGCTGCGGCCGACGATGGTGCGAGCTCCGGTGATCTGGCAAACGCGAGGCATGGGGAGGTCCTTTGGCGAGTTCTCAAGACTCCCGCTCCCTGGGAGGGTTGGGAGAGGGTTGGGGCGAGGCCGGTTCGCGCACCAAGCTGGTCAAGCCGCTTGCGGGAGCGAAAGCCCGCCAGTATAGGCCCCCGCATCGCCCCGGCAAGCGCGGGGCAGGCGGGGGGGCAGGCGGGCAAGCGCCAAGGCCGCCAGATGACGTGCCCGACGGCGCACCCCGCCCGAGTGGAAGGCGAATCAGCGGCGACGCCGACGCGATGAACCGAACGCAACAAGCGCGAACAGCGCGAACCCCGAAGGCGCGGGGACGACCAGGCGCAGCGTAAGCGTGCCGTCCCATGCGGTGCCGCCGCCGAAGGGGAAGGTCACGTCGTCGGCATAGGCATGGAAGTTGAACGTGTCCGTCATACCGCCTGCGTAGGTCATGCTGAGGCCGCCGAGGACGCGCCATTGATAGCCGTTGCCGAAGGGATCATATGGGCTGGAGAAGAGTGGATCGGTGGGAAGGATCGTCAGTTCCGTCCCCCCCCCGAAGTCGAATGCCCCCCCGGCGTGGCTGAACGAGTATGCCTCGATGATGATGCTGGATTGATCGAACGCGCGAAAGCCCGCGCCAAGCGTGCCGCCGGAGAGTGTGAACCTGCCATCGTCGAAAGCATCGCCGTAACGGTTGACGAATCCTCCCGACATGTGCACTTGGCTTTGATCGAAACTCTCAAGGTCGCCTTTCTCAATGAGACCCCCAGAGAACTGCAGGATGCTCTTATCGTAAGCTTGCACGAAAAAGCGCACGCTGCCGCCGGACATGTGGACGGTTGAGGAGTCGCGGGCTTTGATCGTCGCTTGTGAGTGACCGCCGGACATGTTGAGGTTGCTGTTGTTGTGGGCGATGAAATCAAGGGCCTGGCCGCCCGCGACATTGAACGTGCTCGAACCAAAGCTCTGG
>CAZLDF010000293.1:0-10105 GCA_964558095.1 uncultured Isosphaeraceae bacterium
GACTGCTCTCGCCATAGTTGCACGACGAGCGATGAATCGTGCAGTTCGACGGCGCTTAAGGGAATCGGATGGCCCCGGCGAATCGGGCGCGACATGCGGCAGCCTTCAGCCAGACCAATAGGCAGCAACCCGCAACAGTGCGCTGCCTCGTCGATCTGGCCATAGCAGCAATAGCCGCCGATGCCGTCGAGCAGTTCACCCGGCAGCAAATCGCGCTTGGCGATTGTGATCACCTCGGCGACGGGGTCGCCCAGCGGCGCGATCGTCGGCTCGCGATCGAGCGCCGCCTCCGCGATCGACCAGGGCGTTTCAAACTGACACAGGTGAAACGGCCTGTAAAAGAGGTAGTGGGGGCCGTCGCCCATTTTGAGATAGCGCATGTACGGCGTGACCGATTGCGGGTCGTCGCCGCGCCCGATGACGAACACGCCGCCTGCGAAGTCGCCGCCGAGGGTGTAATCGACCAGTCCACTGCCCTGGAAGCGGCCGAGGCAATCGCGCAGCGCATGCGTGAGCGTCGTCTTGATGCCGTGCATCCCGCGCCGATCGGGCACGAGCCCGGTGGCGTTGGCGAGGACGGCGTTCTCGATGTTCATCTTCGTGCCGTCGGTCAGGGCGGTCGTCATCGGCAGGCTCGTGCCCTGCTTGATTGCCCACGGTCGAATGGAGTCAGGCGTGGCGTGAATGTCCATGAAGCCCTTGCAGTTGATCGCGGCGACGACGTCCAGCCCCATGCCCTCGACGAAATCGACGAGGCGCTTGAGCACCGCGGGCTGATCGCCGTCGGCGTTGGTATAGACGACGCCCGCGTCATCGGCGCGTCGCTTCAGCGCGCAGCCGATGGTGGCGTCGGCCTCGGCGTTGAGCATGATGATGTGCCGGCCGCGCTCGATCGCCAGCAACGCGACGCGCGCGCCGTACTCGACCGCGCCGGTGGCTTCGACGACGACGTCGAAGCCGTCGAGGTCGCCGAGCGCGCGCACGTCGGACGTGACGGCCGGGCGGCCCTGTGCAATGGCGCTCTGCAGTTCGTTTACGTCGTCGCTGACGAGGATGTCGTCTTGGCTACGACCGGCGAGGACATACGCTTCAACCGCGCGGGTGGTGGTGCGATTGACGATGAGCCGCACGCGCATCGCCGGCATGCGATCGATCTGGCGGACGAGCGGCTTGCCGATGAAGCCAGCGCCCGTGATGGCCACACTAATCGTGCGATCGAGCTTGCGCAGACGGCTGAGGAGCGTCATGCGTGTTCTCCCACGCCTTGGCGCTTGCAAGCACCGGGGCAAACGGGCGGCGCCGGGCGATGGTCGGACTCGAACGCTTCGCGCAGCGCGTCGGCCCAGTGAGGCAGATCGAGCGCGAACGTGCGCTGGGCGCTGGAGCAGTCGAGCACGGAGTACGCTGGCCGCCGCGCGGGCCGTGGAAACTCGACTGAAGTCACGGCCGTCACGACGGGCATCGGGTCGAGGTTGGCGAACTGGAAAATGCGGACCGCGAAATCATGCCACGATGTTTCGCCCAGCGATGTGACGTGATACGTCCCGCCCAGGGCGTCGAACGCTTCATCGAGGGTGGATCGCGTGAGCATGGACTGAAGGATGTGCGCGGTGGCGCGCGCGACCGTGCGGCTCCACGTCGGGCAGCCAATCTGATCGTTGACGACGCGCAGGTGCGTTTCGCGCTCGGCCAGTCGCAGCATCGCCAAGAGGAAGTTGTTCCCGTGGAAGCCGTAGAGCCAGCTTGTGCGCAGAATGAGGTGGCGACAACCTGACTGGCGGATGGCGTGTTCTCCGGCGAGCTTCGATCGGCCATAGGCGTTGAGCGGATTGGGTGCGTCACTCGGCCGGTAAGGGCGCTGTGCGCCGCCGTCGAAGACATAGTCAGTCGAATAGTGAACGATCGCGTACCCCATCTCGCACGCCAGTTCAGCGAGCACGGCACAAGCGTCGGCATTGATCGCTTGGGCGGGCGAGGGATCGGCTTCAGCGCGATCCACGAGCGTGTAACCGGCGGCGTTCACCAGCAGGTCGGGGGCGATTTCTCGCACGACGCGGCGAACCGCGGCGGCGTCGCAGAGGTCCATTTCGTCACGATCGATCGCGATGACGTCGCCGAAACCTGCGAGCGCGGTCCGCAGTTCGCTTCCAAGCTGGCCCGACTTTCCGGTGAGCAGGATTCGCATGTTCTCGTGATGCATCTTTGCCTGTCGATATGTTTCGCGACAACCGTGCAACCCAGGTCTGAGCGCATGTTCCCAGATTCGATGCAGGCTGGACCTGCACGATGAGACCGGTGATACATCGCCGCGTGTCGATGCGTCGATGCATGCGCCAGCGCGAACCTCGTCCCTGCTGAGTCTTTCAACTGCATTCGGCGGGAAACGAGCCGCGCGTGATGCCGGGGTCTGCAAGTTTTCTGCAAAAGCTGGCGCGAGGGGCTTGCCAAGGCGAGATATATCCGCATGCTGTGCGGCACGTCCGATAATCCTGAACGTTTTTCGATGGTGCAGGCCGGTGTCGCCGCTTGACGAATCGCGAAGTCGCGGCGGCCGGCTCGTCGAGGAGGAGGAGTTTCCGATTCTGTCGCAGTGCGCGCGGGCTCGACGCCCGCACGCGGCCGGCCCGGCCCAGGCCGTCACCGCGCCTCGAGGGATCGGAATGTTCGCGCCATGCTTGAATACCTGAAACAGCCATGCGCTCATGTTCTCGCGCAGCTTCGCCGCGGATCGGCGGGTTTGCTTCTCTGCATGACCGGCTTCGCGACCACCGCGCACGCGGCGCCGCCGGACGCCACGGTCACCGCGATCTCCACCAGCGGCATGCAGCCGTTCACCGTGCACGTGCACGCGCTCGCCGGCGACGTTGGCGCTGGCGACGAACTCACCGCCCGGTTCCAGTGGAACTTCGGCGACGCGAGCGCGGCCCACAACGAGGTCGAGGGCTTCAACGCAGCGCACGCCTATGACTCGCCCGGCGTGTTCACCGTCACGCTGCGCGTGACCAACCAGAACGGCCAATCGGACGAGACGACGGCGCAGGTCGTGATCGCCGCGAACACGCGAAGCAGGTTGTACGTCGCGGTGAACGGTTCGGACTCGAACGCCGGCACGTCGCAGCAAGCGCCGTTTCGCACCCTGGCGCGAGCGCTGAGCGGATTGACGAACGATACCGAGATTGTGCTTCGCCGTGGCGACCGGTTCGACGTATCGGGTTCGCTGGGCATCGGCGCGACGAATGTGGTCATCGGCGCGTACGGCGAGGGCGCGGCGCCGATCGTCCGCTGGACCGGGCCGCACACCGCCGCGCCGATGCTGCGCGTCAACAACGATGCGCTGCGCGACATCACGATTCGCGATCTGCGGTTCGACTCGATCCACAACGCCTCAGCCGTGCGCGAGACGGTCGATGCGCTGTCGCCGCGCGGCACGAACATCACCGTCCGCGACTGCTCGTTCGGCCAGGTGAGCATCGCGCTCAACTGCAATCAGGACCCCGTTGGATTGCTGGCGCAGGGAAATTCCGCCGGCATCATCGGCGCATACTTCTCTTGGGTGCAGGGCAGCGATCACGTCTATCTCGGCAACACGGTGGGAGGGTCCGCGTTCGAGCACAACATCCGCCTGGCGGGAACGAAGCGCGTGCTCATCAGCGGCAACAACCTGAACGCGCAGAACAAGAGCTGCGTGTGGGCGATGACGGGAGAATTCGCTTACATCACCGCCAACAGCGCCGACGGCGGGCCGATTTCCGTCGGTCCCAATCCCGCTGAAAGCGGCAACCAATCCAGCCGGTGGGCGGTCATCGAGCGCAACGTCATCAGCAAGTCCGGCGAGCCGGGCGTTGTCCGCGTGCTGCCCGGCGGCCAGGACGTCGTCATCCGCAACAACGTGATCACCGGCAACTCGACGGCGTGCATCGACATCATGGGACGCGATCGCGGCACGAATCGCGTCACGCGCAACATTTCCGTGCTGAACAACACCGGCCGCAACGAGTCGAGCCGGGGCAAGTTCGTCTTCGTGGAGGAAGGCGCCCTCGCCATGCGGATGCAGAACAACGTGTATGTCGCGCCGAACCTCGTCACCGGCGGCTACCAGACGGCGAATACGTTCATCCTCGAGGGCGATCTCGATGAATTCAGCGCCGTCAGCGGCAACGTGTGGGCGATTCCGGCCGACTTCGAGTGGGTGCCCGATGGGTATCACTATCTCTGGCCGTTCTGGTCGAGCGCTTCGGGCTATCGCAACATTGATGAATGGGCGCAGCTCAGTCCGGTCGAGAACGAGACGTACGACCGACTGGAGCTTGACGGATCCTTCACGCCCGAAAGCGGCAGCGTCGCCGACGAGCATTGCGACGCGGCTGTGGGAGTTCACACGGACTTGCTCGGACGCATGAGGCCGGCAGGCATGGCGTGGACGGCCGGGGCGGTGGAACTTAACCCGGACGACGATACGTCTCCGCCCCCCCCTCCTCCTCCACCCCCCCCTCCACCGCCTCCGCCACCCGACAGCGGCGTGTTCTGGCTCGACAACATCTCGTTCAACTGGGGCTGGACCGTTTCGGACGTCGGTCTCGAGAGCGGTTCGTGGCAACGCGGATTCCCCGCCGCCGATGGCACGCGCGGCGACCCGGTCGAGGACTTCGACGGCGGACGAATCTGCTATCTGACCGGCAACGCCAACGGCAACTCAGACGTCGATGCGGGGCCGACGCGCCTCACCTCGCCGGCGCTCGATCTTTCGCAAAGGCCGGATTACCTCCTCGGGTTCGCAGTGTCAGTGGCCAGTCGCCAGGGGCAGATCGATTCGCTGAAAGTGCAGCTTTCCAACGACGACGGCGTCTCGTGGACGCTCGTCGAGAGCATCGGCCCGACGAGCGGCTGGGTCTGGCGCGAACACACGATTTCTGAGCATGTGTCGCTGACGAACAAGATGCGAATTCGATTCGTGATTCGCGATGCGGACAACGATTCAGTGACGGAAGCGGCGGTGGATTACGTGCGGATCGCGTATGGCCCTTCGCCGCCCGCGCCGCCGCCGCCTCCTCCGCCTCCCCCTTCGCCGCCCGATCCGCTCGTGGATTTCGTGGATGATTTCCAATCCAACACGGGCTGGCATTCGCAGGCGGGCGGCCAGGCGACGAGCGGATTCTGGCAACGAGGCGTGCCCGCGGGCAGCGGCGCGTGGGGCGACCCCCTCGCCGACTTCGACGGCTCCGGCAAGTGCTATCTCACCGGCAACGTGCCCGGCGAGTCGGACGTCGATGGCGGACCGGTCGAGCTTGTCTCGCCCACCTTCGACGCCACCACCGACGATCAGCCGCGAATCTCCTACGCGTGCTGGCTTTCCAGTCTTGCCGGCGGAGACGGTGACGCTGGGGGGAGCGACGGTGGGGGGCTAGGCGACGATTCGCTAGACGTCTTCATCTCCAACAACGAAGGCGAATGGTGGACGCTCGTCGAGCGCATCACTCAGTCCACAAGCGGCTGGCAACTCCGCGGCTTCGTGGTCGAGGACTTCATCGAGGCGACGAGCGCCATGCAGATCAAGTTCGCAGCGACGGACGAGTCGAACGATTCAATCCTCGAGGCGGCGATCGACGCATTCACGGTGGCATACGGCGCCCCTCCTCCTCCCCCCCCTCCGCCGCCGCCCCCTCCGCCACCGCCTCCGCCCGGGGAATTCGAGGACAACTTCGAGACCGACACGGGCTGGACGGTCGTGAACATCGATCTCGCCTCCGGCGCGTGGGAGCGCGGTCTGCCGGCGGGCGACGAGACGCACGGCGACCCAACGGCGGACTTCGACGGGTCGGGCAGGTGCTATCTCACAGGCAACGCGCCGGGCAACTCGGACGTTGACGGCGGGCCGACGACGCTGATTTCGCCGCGGCTGGACATGACGGTCGCGGACCATCCGGTCATCGCCTACGCCGCGTGGATCGCCAACGACGATTTGGATTCCGACTCGATCGTCGTCGAATTGTCGAGCGATGACGGCGCGACGTGGGCGGTCGCCGCGGTTATTCCGGGCGGCGCGCCCGGGTGGGGAACATACCAGCACGACGTCGAGTCGATCCTGTCGCCGACCGCGAACATGCGCGTGCGATTCTCCGTGCAGGACAACCCCAACAATTCCATCACGGAAGCGGCGATCGACGCATTTCGTCTTACATTCGCGAGCGGGCCGGTGGCGATCGACCAGCCCTTCGTGGACTACATGGAATCCGACCTCGGCTGGATGGTCTCGAACGAGAACCTTTCCGACGGCGCGTGGGAACGCGGTGTGCCGATCGACAACGGGATCGACGGCGATCCGCTCACGGACTTCGACGGCTCAGGTCAGTGCTATCTCACCGCCAATCGCCTCTTCAACTCCGATGTCGATGGCGGGCCGACGACGCTGATTTCGCCGAGGCTCGATCTGCGCGACTTCAACGACCCCTTCATCTCCGCGGCGCTGTGGATGTCGTGCAACAACAGCAACGACCAGTTGAAGGTCGCGATCAGCGACGACGGCGGCGAAACATGGACGCTCGTCGCCGGCGAAGGCAACACCCTCGGCTGGCACGTGGTCGGTTTCCACGTCGCGGACTATGCGAGCCTGACGGACGAGGTCTTCGTGCGATTTCGCGTCTCGGACAATCCGAATGATTCCGTGACGGAAGCCGCAGTCGATCGATTCGAACTGGCGGAAGCGGCGATCGGGCCCGGCCCGGTTGATCTGATCACGGCAGCAACCGTCGGCGTGCCGGGCGCGACGTGGGCGCTCATCACGCCGCCGCCTGTCATGGGACCGCAGAGCGCTGCGACGCTGTGGAGCGATTCGCCGACGGAGTCCGACGCGCCAGTCGAGAGCGGCGACGTGAGTCCGGCGGTCTTCACGACGCTGGAGCAGTGGGGGCTCTGCGAGCCGGATGTTGCCTGTCCTGCGGACGTCAACGGCGACGGCGCGGTGGACGTGGAGGACCTTATGGCCTTGATAACCGGCGATCCGTAAATCGCCGCGTGATTGGGCAAAGTACCCCGCCCGCGCGGCCGAATGTCCGCATATGGACCAATGGCGCGCGGGCACGACAGTGGCGGAAGACGGCTGGTCGCAGCGGGCGGTGTTCATCGCGCCGGTTCATCGCGGCGAGCCCGACTGGCCGTGGATCACCCGCGTCGAGCCGATGAGTCGCCTGCACGTCGATTCGTTCTTCATCGACAGCGTGTGGCAGCCGCTGCCCAAGCTCACTCGCGTCTATCAGCACCTTCAATACATGCGCTGCTTGCGCCTCATGCGGCGATACGATCTCGTCTTCACGTTCTGTCCGGAGATCTGCGTCGGCCTGAATGCCGTTGGGGCTTTGTCGGGGCCGGCGCGAAAGGTCTATGTCGGATTCACGCAAGACAGTCCCTGGCCGCAGGATCGCATCGATCGCCTTTCATGCGCGCTCGAACGCTACGACGTGATCACGATGTTTTCCGCGGAAGAGCGCGATGTGTATGTCGATCGCTATCGGCTGGATCCCAGCCGCGTGAGCGTGATCCCGATCCACACGGACGAGTCGCAGGGATATGAGCGGTATTCCGATCGGTCGCCGCTGGATCATCCCTACGTCGTCTCGGTGGGTTCGCCGAACCGGCGGTTTCGGCCCGTGGCGCGGGCGTGCGCGAAAATGGGCATGCCGCTGGTCATCATCACGCGGCCGAATCATGAGCTGGACAATCTCGACGAGCTGCGAGCGATGGGGGCGACGGTCATCACCAACGCGAAGAAACCGGAAGCGCTGACGTATCTCAAGCACGCCCGGATGTGTGTGATGGCGTTCGCCGATCCGGGAATCCCCGGCGGTTTCACGACGCTGATGCACGGCATGTTCATGCGCACGCCGTTCATCCTGACGCGGTGCCTCGGAATGAGCGAGCACGTGATCGACGGCGAGACGGGGTTCATCACGCCCCACGGCGAGCAGGATGCCCTCGAAGCCGCGATGAACCGGCTGTGGCAGGAGCGCGGGCTGGCGGAATCGTTCGGCGAGCGGGGCCTGGCTCACGCGGAACGGCGGCATTCGCTCGAGGCGGCGGCGCGGCATTTTCACGACCTCAGCGTGTCACTGCTGCAGCGCCGCGCCGCTGCGTAGCTCAGTGGCACGGGCGTCTCGCCCGTGAGTCCGCCTCGAAGTCTCCCATTCCTCGCCACCTCTCGGGAAGCGGCGGCCCGACCACTTTGTTCGTAGTCGCTTCGCGCCTGATCTGACAGATTCGGCCCGCTGGATCGTCTATCCTCATGCACGGACCGCCGGGCATCCCGGTCGCCGGTGCGCGAGGAGGCGAACATGGCATCGACTCGATTCCTGAACTTCGGATTGCCGACGATCATCCTCATTCTTGCGGGCGTGGGAATGTTCGCGCGTGCGGCAGCCGGCCAAAGCGCCAATCGCGGCACGATGGCGATCAACGACGGCACGAGCACGTACGTGCTGCACTACAGCGAGCCCGACATTCGACTTGTCACCGCGCCGCAGTTCACACTCGCCGACGTCGCGAGCTTCACTGCGGAGCTCTCGCTGAGCGAAGCACAACAGCAGGCGGTGCGGCGCGCCATCGAGGTCTATCTCGAAGCCTTCGCAGAATTGGTGAAGGAAAAGCATCCGCAGCACGTGGGTCGTGTCGGGGCGGAGCAGGCGCGAACGCAGAAGCCGGGCGGGAAACCCGGCGAAGGTGCGGACGCGCCGGATGCGCCAAACGACGAAGGCGATCAGGAAGACAACGCCATGCGCCGCATCGTTCAGGAGGAACTCAAGGCGGCCGGCTATGACGTCAGCGACTGGGAGAACTCGCCGTATCACCCCAGCATCGGCATCGGAGTCAGTCTGTCCGATGATGGTTCGGGCGCTCCGGCCGAACCCGAAGTGAACGTGAACGTCTCCTTCGGCGGCGAAGACGACAGCCTTAGCCCCGCCGAGCGCGAGAAGCTCCAGCCCATCGCGGACAAGATCGCCAAGCGGTTGGCCGAGCACGTCAAGGCGCACGAGGCGAAGAAGATGGTTTCGCCCCGTGAAGATCGAACGCCTCGTGAAGACATCGATGCCAAGTGGAATCAATTGCAGGAGCTTCGCAAACGTGTGGCGGAGTTCCTGAAGGCGAAGGAAGCGCTGCGTCAGCGGCTGTTCACCGCCATCCAGGCGATTCTGTCGCAGCCGCAGATCGAGCGCTGGCCGCGGCTGATTCGCACGTTGACGCGCATCAAGACGATGCCGTAGGGCGAGATGGGCGGCGAGCAGACGGACCTGTTGTGGCTGCTGGAAGATCTGGAGATTGACTTCGACGCATCGTCGCAGCTCGCCGAGCACGTCGAGGCGTATGCCGATCAGTTGCACGCGGCGCTTCTGCGGCGCAACGAGATGCTGGTGGACATCGATGCCGAGATCGACCTGGCGATGTATGAGGGTCGTCACGAACGCGCGCTGGCGCTGGCGGATCGGCTTACGAAATCGCGCCTGGCGATCCGCGCCGTCAACGATCAGTTTTCGCAGTTGCTTGCGACGGCGATCCCCGACGACAAACAGGCCGCCTTTCGTGAGACGTTCCTGCAGACTTCCTATCCGCGAGTCTATCGCAGGACGCTGGCCCAGAGTTCGTTCGACGACGCGCGGAAGCTGACGGACCTCGACGATTCTGTGCGTCAGTCGATCGAAGAGCTCGCCGCGAGCTATCTGCTCGAACTCGGCGAGCTGAACGATCGCATCTGCCGGGCGATTCGCGAGGAGGATGCGAGCCGGTTGACGCAAACGCTCCAAAACGTGATCGATTCGATGAAGTCCGATCCGGCGGACGGCGTGACGATCGGCCGAGCGACGACGATTGCGGACGATTTTCGTCGGCGACAGCAGCTTGACGTGCGGTATATGAAGTCGCTGCACGCGATGCTTTCGCCGCAGCAGGTGGCGAAGCTGCCGCGGGTTCCCGAGCTGGACGTCACCGAGCCGGTGCGAGGCGAGCACGAAATCGTCGGGACGGCCGAATGAGGGCGCTTCGCAGCGCGGTGGGGCAGGCGTTCCGCCGGTGATGGATTCTTCGGCCCCCAAGGCCGGAGGATCGGTAGCGGCGTGCACTA
>CAZLDF010000294.1:0-9159 GCA_964558095.1 uncultured Isosphaeraceae bacterium
AAGTCAGAGGTCAGAAGTCAATGCTCCGAGCACAATGATCGGTCACGAGTTGTAATATGCCGTCGCCGTTCTTGGAGTCTTGGACTTTGGCCCTTTGACGCCCGATCGCCTCATCACGTCATGCTCGAGTGGATCAAGGAACATCAGGCGATTGTGTGGACGACGCTGGGCATCGCGTCGGTGGTGATGTTGGTTGGCACGGCGTTGATCGTGCCTGCGATCATCGCGCGCATCCCGCCGGACTACTTCGCCCAGAAGCGCCGGCCGCGCAGCCGGGAAATCGACCACCACCTTTCGACGCCGATGGTGCGGCTGCTGCTTCGCGTCGGCAAGAACCTGCTGGGCATCGTGCTCCTCATCGCGGGCATCGCGATGCTGGCGCTGCCCGGCCAGGGTTTGCTGACGATCCTGTTGGGCATCTTTCTGATCGACTTCCCGGGCAAGTACCGCTTCGAGAAGTGGCTCGTCAGCCGCAAGCACGTTCTCCGCGGCTTGAACTGGCTGCGCAAGCGCGCTGGCCGGGCGCCGCTTGAAGTGGCCAAGCAGCCGGTGGAATAGCGAAGCTATTCAACACTCCCTCTCCCTTTGGGAGAGGGTTGGGGTGAGGGCCGCAAGCCTGAGATAGTTTCTTGGCGGCCTCGCCTGTACTCGCGGTTCTTCGGCGTCGCATCGCCGAAGCATCCGTGAAGTTCGTCAGGGGACTTCATTCTGTGAGGCGCTCTACACTGTCGCTGTGAACCGTGACGCGATTGTGGTCGATCATCGGCAGGTCGAGCGATCGTGCAAACCAGGCGTGCGACGATTCTTGTGGCGCTTGATGCGCTGGGTGCTTGTCTTCGCCGTCGTCGCGGCGATCATGCGCATCGGTGGCTGCATGGAGCGAATGTTCTACGTTCCGACCGCGGGTGTGGTGAACAAGCCGGGCGTTGTGCCGCGGGTTGAGGACGTCTGGTTCAACTCGGCGGACGGAACCCGATTGCACGGTTGGTTCTTTCCCGCGGCGGGAGCGCGAACGCACGACCATGCTGACGACGGCCGTGGGGGCGCGGGGGGAGCGGGGGGGGCGGGCAACGGCGCGGCGACGATCCTCCACGTCCACGGCAACGCGGGAAACATCGAATCGCACTACTGGTTCACCGAATACCTGCCACAAGCATCCCCGCTGGGCTTCAACGTCTTCATCTTCGATTATCGCGGCTATGGACAGAGCGAAGGCTCGGCGCGGCGGCGAGCCGACCTCATCGCCGACACCCACGCCGCGCTCGACGCCCTGCTGCTGCGCGACGACGTCGATCCCCGTCGCATCGGCATGTACGGCCAGTCGCTCGGCGGGTCGATCGCGCTGAACGCCATGGCCGATCGAGACGAAATCCGCGCTGCGGTCATCGAGTCTGCGTTCACGAGTTGGCGCGAGATCGCTGCGAACGTCCTGGGCGGCGACGCGCCCGGACCTATCAGCAGGTTTCTGACGTGGGTCTTCATCGGCGATCGCTCGCGGCCGATCGACGCGATCGCGCGGATCGATCGCCCGATTCTCATCCTGCACGGCGACGCCGATTCCATCATCCCGATTTCACACGGCCGCCGCCTGGCACTGGCCGCGAAGAACGCGGAGCTTGTCGAACTGTCGGGCGGCGAGCACAACACGCTCCGCGATTCGCACCCGCAGATCGAAGAGCGGGTCATCGAATTCTTCCGACTTCACCTTCGATGAGCGAGCATGACGCGGCGCGAACGAGTCCCTGAAGAACCCTGCATCGCATCGTCGCTCCGTCGCCCCGTCGCTCCGTCACTCCCTCTGCTAGCATCGCTTCCAGTGCGATGGTTGACCGGCGAGAACCTGAAGCGGATCGGCGCGCGGCTGGGCCTGGAGCGCGACTGGTATCTGTTTCTCATCGCCGCCCTGGTGGGCCTGGTGATGGGCGTGGTGGCGGTGCTGTTCATCTGGCCGATTCAGTGGGTCGAGCGCCACGCCGAGCACATGTCCGCCGGCGCGATGTTGTGGCTGATCCCGACCATGCCCGCGATCGGCGGCCTGCTGGTGGGACTATTGTTGCACTACACCGGCAGCGGCAGCGGGCCGGGCGTGACGTCGGTGATGTTCGCGATCCACCGCAATCGCTCGCGACTGCCGCTGATGGAGGGCGTGCGCAAGTGGGTGGGATCGACGCTGACGCTGACCAGCGGCGGCTCGGCCGGCGCCGAGGGTCCGATCGTCACCATCGGCGCCGTCATCGGCTCGAACATCGCGCGCCTGCTGCGCATCAACCCGCAGAACACCGCGACGCTGCTTGGCTGCGGCGCGGCGGGCGGAATGGCGGCGGTCTTCAACGCGCCGATCGCAGGCATCTTCTTCGTCATGGAAATCCTGCTCCGTGATTTTTCCCTGCGCACCTTCACGCCCATCGTCATCGCCTCGGTCATCGCCTCGGCGACGTCGCAGGCGATCCTGGGAAGCCACGACCCCATCTTCCAGCTCAGCGAATCGCTGAGAACCACGCTGGCGCAGGATGAATTCACGCTCCTGCAGATTCCCAACTATCTCGCGCTGGGCCTCGTCTGCGCCACGGTCGCCATGCTGTTCATGCGCGGGCTCGCGACGACCGAACATGCGTTCGAGCGCCTGCGCGTTCATCGCATCATCAAGCCCGCGCTGGGGGGCGTGATGCTCGGCGTCATCGGGCTGCTCTTCGTGCGCGTCACCACCGGCCACCCCATGCCGCCGTTCTACGGCAACGGCTACCCGATCATCACCGACCAACTGCTGAACCCCACGTTCTATCAGCCACAAGCCGCGACGGCCGGCGATGGGGGGGCAATGGCCGGCGCGGCGGCGGGGGTGGGTGGGTTGGGGGGGGGACTGCTGTGGTATCTCCTCGCCCTGGGATTTCTCAAAGCGATCGGCACCAGCCTGACCATTGGCTCGGGCGGCTCGGGCGGCCTCTTCGCGCCGTCGCTGCTGTTGGGCGCGGCGGTGGGTGGCACGATGGGCTACATCGTCAACGCGCTCGGCTGGTTTCCCGATTGGGGGGGGGCCGCGAATCCCGCGACCTACGCGCTCGTCGGCATGGCGGCGATGGTCGCCGCGACCACCCACGCGCCCCTCACTGGAATCCTCATCGTCTATGAAACCACGCGAAGCTACCAGATCATCCTGCCCCTGATGCTCACCGCTGTCATCGCCACCATCGTCTGCCGGCTGATGTATCGCGAAAGCGTCTATACCGGCAAGCTTGCGGCATTGGGCGTGCGGCTTGGGGCAATGAGCGACCTGACGATCCTGCGCCGCCTCGCGGTGCGCGACGTCACGCTCGAACCCGCGGTCGATGTCAACATTCATGAATCGGCGCAGCGATTGATGGACATGGCGGAGCGCTACTCCGTCACCGACTTCGTCGTGACGGACGATCGGGGCATGTACACGGGTATGGTGACCGCGGCCGACCTGCAGGCGGCGCTGGTCTATCGGGAAGCGATTCCCTTGCTTCAGGTGCAGGAGCTGGCGCGAAACGACCTGCCGACGGTGACGCGCGATGAACCGCTGGACCTGGTGCTGGACAAGTTCGCACGCCACGATGTGCAAAGCCTCGCAGTGCTCGAAGACACCGGCGAAGGCGCGGTGCTCGGTCTCATCACCCGATCAAGACTGATGAGCAAGTACCAGATGGCGCTGAGCGAGGAATAGACCCCCCCCTTCTCACGCGCCCTGCTTTCACAAGCCCGTTTCGCGAGGCGGCTCGCCCGCCTGCCAGGAATCAGAAGTCGGAAGTCTGAAGTCAGAGGACAGTGGATGAGCCGCGACCGTAGGGGCGCGACTGGGATGATTTGAATCGGAAGGGGAAGAATGGCCGGTCGCCTTCCGGGAGGCCTGCCGATACAATGAATCGACGGAGCATTCGCAACATGGTTGCTTTCACCATTCCACCTTCGATTGAAGCGGCACTTCGGCGCGCCTTCGGCGACGACCTCAATCGCGTTGCGCGCGAGGCCCTGGCCATCGAGGCGTACCGCTCCGGTCGATTGACCGCAGCCGAAGTGGCCACGCTGCTGGGGCTCGAGACCTCGATCCAGGCGCAGGAATGGCTCGGGCATCGCGGCGCGGCCCGGATTGACTCCTTCGATGATCTGTACGTCGACCGGGCGGCGCGAGCTCGCCTAGCTCCAGAGATGGCGCGCCGGGGTTCGCCCGATTCAATCCTTCGACTGGCCGGCACGCTGACTGAAGATGAAGCCGAGCGCATCCTCAAGGCCGCCGAGGAATGCCGCCGCATCGATCCCGCACTGTGGAACGGCGGTTGATGAATGACTATCTGATCGATACGAACCACTGGAGCCACCTCCAGCGCCGGCATCCGGGCGTGCTCGCGCGGCTGCGAGCTCTCCCCGGCGACGTCACGCTGTTTATGCCCGTCATTGCGCAGGCTGAGCTGCTCGCGGGCGTGGAGATCGTCGCGCAGGGCATGCGGCGCGATGAACTGCGCGTCCTCTACGAGCAAACAGTGCTTCAGGCCGCGGAGGTTCTGCCCATCGACTCGCGTGTCGCTGAGCGATTTGCTGCAATCTTCGCGCAGCTCCGCCGTGATGGCCGCCCGATCGAGACCAACGACATTTGGGTCGGCGCGATCGCCCTTGTCCATGATCTCACGGTGGTCAGTGCGGATGCTCATCTTCGCTTCATCCACGATCTGCGCGTTGAGGACTGGACAAGTTCACAGCCGGCTCAATAGCGCCTGCTAACCCGCCAAGCCACAAGTCGACGCCCATCCAGCCGCATTGCCGGATGCGCTGGACCCGTCAGTCCTCCCCGGTTGCCGGCGCGCAATCGAGGGCCCGATGTACGGTTCGCAGATCTTCATGGTCATTGAGCCGCCTTCCGCAAACGGTCAGGGCGAACGTCTCGGCGACAGTCAACAAAGCGCCTGATCGAATAGAGTTTGTTGCGATGTCTGGGTTTCCGCACACCAACTCTTCCGGCAGCCGTACCGGTCCGGGGGCGGGCGCACGATTCCCCAAGAGTCTGCGTCTGCTCACGCCGCGGCAGTTCAAGGCGGTGTACGAGGCGCGGACGCGCAAGTCGGTGGGGCCGCTGCTGGTGTATGCCCGGCCGAACGACGTAGGCCACACGCGGATCGGTTTGAGTGTCGGACGGCAAGTGGGGGGGGCGGTGGCGCGAAACCGCGTCAAGCGGCTGCTGCGCGAGGCGTTTCGACTGACGCGGCGCGATCTGCCCGCGGGTTATGATCTCGTGATCAATGTTCGCGGCGGCGCGGAAACGGATGCGCTTGAACTGGAAGACTGTCAGCGGCTGCTGATGCGGGCGATGCTGCAGCTCGATGAGGCATGGCGGAAACGAACGGACAAAGCGAATCGCAGGGGCGCCGCGGACGAGTGAGCCTCGCTTCCCGGCCGCTGATCGCGATCGTCCGGCTGTATCAGGTCGCGCTGGGGCCGCTGCTCGGCGGCAACTGCCGCTTCCAGCCGACGTGCTCGGCATATTCGATGGAAGCGCTGCGAAGGCACGGCGCGATCCGGGGCTCGTGGCTGACGATCCGGCGCATCGCCCGCTGTCATCCCTGGGGCGGCGAAGGGTATGATCCGGTCCCGCCGGCACTCAAACTCGGTGATCGAGGTTGTGAATGCCGGCACAATTGTACGCCGAACGACCCTCACCCCAACCCTCTCCCAAAGGGAGAGGGAGGTGGAAGCAGCAATCAATGACGAAGCGCAATTTCCCGCCGGCGATTCTCGCGATCGGGCGCAACTACATCGAGCACGCGGCGGAGTTGGGCAACGCGGCGCCCGAGCGGCCGATGGTGTTCATGAAGAATCCCGCGAGCGTGATCGGCCACGGCGAAGCGATCGTCATTCCGAGCATCTGCGACGAACCCGCAGACCAGGTGGACTATGAAGGCGAGCTCGCAGTGATCATCGGCCGCGATTGCAGGGACGTCAGCGAAGATCACGCGCCGGAGTTCATCGGCGCGTATGCCATCGCCAACGACGTCACCGCGCGCTGGTGGCAGAAGCACGGCAGCGGGGGGCAGTTCGTCCGCGGCAAGAGCTTCGACACATTTTGCCCTATGAGCGCGCCGGTCCACGCCTCGAACGTGCCCGACCCACAAGCTCTTTCGATCCAGACCAAACTCAACGGCGAGATCGTTCAGGACGGCAACACGTCGAAGATGATCCATTCAGTGCGGGCGCTGATCGCCGAGCTCAGCCGAGGCATGACGCTGCTGACCGGGACGGTGATTCTGACGGGCACGCCGTCGGGGGTGGGGGCCGCGAGGAACCCGCCGCGGTTCCTGCGCGACGGCGACGAGGTCGAGGTGAGCATCAGCGGCCTGGGGACGCTGCGCAACCCCGTCAGGCACGAGTGAGGGGCGGCAGCCCGACGACGGGGCGGAAATCGAGTGTTCGCCGTGCTCCTCGTGGATTCAGAAACCGTGAAATCAGGCGAAAAACCGCGGTTTTGGAAATTTCCCTTGTCTCCCGCGACATTCTTAGAGTACCCTTGCGCTGAAGCCATCGATGGTGGCTCGGATCAGGTTCGAAGTGGTCTGGCCTCCGCCGGGCGGGGGATGCTGTTGCGGAGGGTCGGGCCTGCAGGGTGATCGGGTCCGCTCGGCGGGCGGCCCGCAGCATGAGGAAGAAGATGGCAACTCGATTGACGATCGTTTCTCTTCACGCGGTGATCCTTGCTGCGTGTCTTGCATTGGCTGGTTTCGGCGGCGCTGCTGAGCGCGGCGAGCCGATCGAGCGGCAGATTCAGATCTATCGCGTCAATTTCAACGACGGCATCGTCACGTTGCGCAACATGTCGGCCAATCCGATCTCGCTCAACGGTTTTCGCTTTTGCACGCAGTCAACGGGGGGGCAGCTCCTGCTGTACACCGCCGCCAGCGGACTCAATGGCGTCACGCTGCCCGGCGGCGACGAGCTCTACATCCACTGGAACAACGATGCGCCCGTCGCTGCGGACCATCGCAATATCTCCTCGCTTGGCGGGTTCGCCGCCACGCCGCTCATTCGCGAGGCGTACGCGCTGAGCCTGTATTTCCCGCTCGGCGGCGGACCGATCAACTTCAACAACGGCAACTCGATGGCCGATCACTGCCAGTGGAGCGACGACGGCGTCGATCCCGGCGGTAGCATCAACATCCGCTCCGACGAAGCGGTCGCCGGCGGCGTGTGGACCGCGGTGGCGGACTGGATCGACACCGAAACCAACACGCGCTGGATGACGCTGACCGACCTCAGCGGCGCGTCGCTGCATGGTCCAGACGATTACGATCTGGAAGAATTCTGCTACGGCGACATCACGCCGCTGAACGGCGACGGCACGGTCGGCGACGGGCAGGTGACGATCGCCGACGTGAACGTCGCCATCACTTCCTTCGGTCTCGGGCCCGGCCAAGCCGATATCGCGCCGTTCCCGGACGGCGACGGCGAAGTGACGATTTCCGATATCACAGCCGTGCTCACCAACTTCGGCCTTTGCACCGCGCCGGGCTGACCGCAGTCTGGTCCGCAAGGCATCGCGTCACCTGTCGCCAAGATCGACCACACCGACCTGCCGCCGAACGCCGTGTCGCCGCGCGCGGTGCGGCTCGGCGACCGCATCGCCCTAAGTGCTTGTCGCGATTGAGCTTACGACGAGCATCGACGTCGCCGAAGCCTTCGATGCGCTCACAAAATCGCTGCAAGATTCGCAAAGCCGGCCGCTTCGAAACCGAAAGAGTTGAGTTCGGCGAGGGCGCGAGGCCCGGCAACGCTGGCCATGCGCGGATTTGACAATACAATCCGCCCCCTTCACGCTATTGCCGACAGTGTCTCCTCCTCCCCCCTCCTGAGATTCCTCGAATGAACCGACTGGCTTGTCCGACTGTCGAAGTTCAGTCGCAGACACCCGCGGCCTTGAAAACGGGGGGGCAGACGCCTGCCGCCTCCCTCTCGCCCGACGGCGTCCAGCACCCGATTCGCCTGGGGCCATACCTCGTCAAGCAGGCCCTCACGCCCGAAGAGCTCGCCCAGCTTCATGAACTCAACTACCGCACCTTCGTCCAGGAAGTGCGGCAGTATGAAGACAACGGCAGCGGGCAACTCGTTGACAAGTTCCACGACAAGAACGTCTATTTCATCGCCCTGCTTGGACGCCAGGTCATCGGCATGATCGCGGTGCACGGCGAGCCGCCATTCTCCATCGAAGACAAACTCGAAGACCCCTCCGCGCTCGACGACCTCAAAGGCCCGCTGCTTGAAGTGAGGCTGCTCGCGATCGACCCCATGCACCGCAACAAGATGGTCTTCGCGGCGCTGAGTTGGAAGATGATGCAGTACGCCCATGCCGGCGGGTACTCGCACCTGCTTATCTCCGGCGTGGAGGATCGGCTGGAGCTGTACGAGCGATTGGGATTCCGGCCCATCGGGGCCGCGGTGCGCAGCGGCGGCGCGGGCTTCGTCCCCATGGTGATGGACGTGGTGCGCATGACCGACCGGCTGGCGCGCGACATGTCGCGATACGCCCGGCGGATGCAGCGGCTGGAAGACGGCCCCGCCGGAGCGGCGGGCGGCGCGGCACGGGTGAACTTCCTTCCCGGGCCGGTGCAGCTTGCACCGCACGTCATCGAAGCGCTGGCGCGCCCGCCGATCTCGCATCGCAGCAGAACATTCGTGGACTTGTACGAGCGCGTCCGCCGGGAGCTGAGCGAGCTCGTCGGCGGCATCCAGTGCGCGATTTTCACGGGCAGCGGAACGCTGGGCAACGACGTCGTCGCCGCGTCGCTCGCCGCCGATCCCTTGACTCGTCGCGGGCTGATCCTCGTCAACGGCGAGTTCGGCCGGCGCCTCGTCGGCCAGGCCAAGCGATTCGGCCTGGCGTTCGACGCCCTCGAATGGCCCTGGGGGCAGCCCTGGGACTTCAAGCAGATCAGCGCGGTCCTGGAGCGCGAACCCGACATCAACTGGGTTTGGTCCGTCCATCTCGAAACCAGCACCGGGCTCGTCAACGATCTGCGAGGACTCAAGCGGCTGGCGCGCGACCGCGGCCTGCGCATCTGCGTCGATTGCGTGAGCAGTCTTGGCTCGTTCGAGTTCGATCTACGAGGCGTGCACCTGGCTTCAGGCGCCAGCGGCAAGGCGCTGGGCGGCGTGGCGGGC
>CAZLDF010000295.1:0-5067 GCA_964558095.1 uncultured Isosphaeraceae bacterium
GGGTAGTGTCCGTCACATTTCGCACCTTTGAGCAGACAACCTCGATGAAGCACCGCTGACCGCTCTCCGCCGCACCGCGCCGCAGTGATTGACTGATCGACTATGATGAGTCGATGCGGTGGAGGTCAGACGGAGGAGGCCGCCGAGCGGCCGGCGATGTCGCGGGCGAAGAAAAAGCCGGAGACCGGACGAGGCACGCGGCGACCTGCGTTCGAGCGGATGACGCACCCCCATCCCCCCACCCCCCCCGCCCCCTGGAGTTCCCTGGCCCGCATCTGCGGCGTCCTCGCGGATGACGATCGCCGGCGGGTCTTGTACGCGCTGCATGGCGGTCCATCGACGGCGAGCGAGATCGCCCGGCGCACGGGCCTGACCGAACCACAGGTCGCAGCGAACCTTCGACAACTTGTGGCTGTGAACCTTGCGTCGCGGGCGCCCATCACACGAGAAGGTTGCTTGCCTCCGCTTGCGCCGAGGGCTCGTTGCACACGGGCGAGACGCCCGTGCCACTGCGCGCCGGCGTGGGCGATCGTGAAGTGAAATCGCTTTCGATGAATCGCCGCGCGGGGTGCCGTTGACTCCCTCCGCTTGCGCGGCGGGCTCGTTGTGTTGACGCTTACGGGCGAGACGCCCGTGCCGCTGGCTTTGACTCACGGGCGAGACGCCCGTGCCACTGCGCGCGCAAACGTGACGCTCGCGTTCAATGGATGATGGACTTTCACCGCCGGCGCGCCATACTGACCCGATGGGCGGTTGTCTCGCATGGACCGCTCGTCACGCTCTTTGAAAACCGCATAGCGCCCGAAGGTACCAATCCCCACTCCCCACTCCCCCCCTCATCATTCCTCACGCCCCGTCCCCCACTCCGTGTCTCCGTGTCTCCGTGGTCAATGAACCTTCGATTTGTCAAGAGAATTCGCCGCGAATTCCGCGAACAAAATTTAAAACGTCACAAGTGCGCGAAACTAAACCCCCCCCGTCGATGCGGATTCGCGCACAAACGTGACGCTCTTTGGGGAAATCTCTTGACTGTAGAGGCCGACAGGGGACAGGGGGCGGGAGACAGGAGACAAGGGACGAGTGTCGGGATCTCAACGAATCACGAATCACCCAATCACCAAATCACCCAATCACCAAATCCCCGCGGGGCCTATTGCATCGAACCGGCCGCGGGAGTGTTGACCGCCTGTGACCGCTCTTCGCCGGTCGCTTCGTTGCGAAGCGTGACGGATCGAGTCGAGGCGTCGATGACGGAGATGACCCACGAAGTGCCGGCGATCGTGTCGCCGACCTGGTAGAGCTTGCCGTTGACGAGCGTCTTGTTGCCCGCGGCCGAGCCGAGCACCGCCTGCACGTCGAATTCGCCGGGCGGCGGCGCCGCGCGGGAGTCGGAGGGATCGGCGGCGATCGGGGCGTTGTAGTGCATCGGCGATTCGCCGAAGGGTTGCTCGTGCTGGCTGGCAATGTGCTCGGCGAGTCGAATCTGCTGCTCGGTCATTTCGATTTTGACCAGCGGCGTGATCGCGGTGACGTCAGCCGAGTCATGTTCCTGCGCCGCGCTTGACGACTGTGCGGTCGGGTTGCCCAGCAGCAGCGCGGTGCCCTTGACGAGCAGCGCCGGCACGAGCAGCACGCCCAGCCCCTGCAGTTTGCGCCGCGTGTTACGAGTCATGGCGCGAACCTCCTTCGAGCGACAGCAGCGCATCGGGCAGCGGGAACTGCAGGATCTCGCAGGTCAATCGGGCGCTGACGATGTTGCGGCCGTCGATCTGTCGGGGCGTGACGCTCAGGGCAGCCGGGCGCACGAAGCCGCGCATCGTCTGCACGGCTTCGATGAATTGCGCGGTGGCCTGATAGTCGCCTTCGACGGCGATGTCGATCCGTGTGACGCCCACGCGGCCGTCCTTCTGCATCTGAGGTTCCGCGCCGGGGAAGAGGTTGGTGATGCGCACGCCGTGATGCTGCGCCAGCGTCGTGATGCGATCGTAGAGGTTGGACGAATCGCCGGCGAGTTGGTTCGCGATCGAGATTTCCTGCACGCGGCTGCGAAGCTCGACGAGGCGGTTGGTCAGGCGTTCGAGCGCGGAGGTCGAGTCGCCGTCTTCCGATCCCGCCGATTGATCGAGGATGCGCTGGAGATCGGCCAGTTCCTGCGCGCGCGGCTCGACGAGCATCATCCAACCGCCGATGCACACCGCGAGCACGATCAGAATCTGCGCGATGAGGTTGCGATCGATCGATCCGGTCATGGCGCGTCCTCCGAAGCGGCCGCAGTCGCAAGAGGCGCTTGCAGCCCGCGCGCCGCGACGTCCACCGCGACGAAGCGCGCATCGAACCGTTCGCCCGCCTGCTCGCCCACGCTGCCCGACTGCACGTTGCCAAGCCCCACGGAGGTGAAGAGCGGGCTGGCGCGCAGCGATTCGATGAAGGCGGCGAGGGTGCTCCCGCCGGAATCGCCGGCGCTGACGCGCGTCGCGTAGCCGGAGATGGCGCCGTTGGTCCGACCTTCGGACACGTTGAGACTGATGGACGCGAAGCGAATGCTCGGCGGCGTGAGGCGAGACAACTCGTGAAGCAGCGCGCGATAATCCGGTTGTGCGCCAAGTTCTTCGATGATCGAGTTTTCAACCTGGTGAATGGCGGCGATGCCGGCGGCGAGGCGCTCCTGCATGCGCTGCGCCTGCTCGATCGCGTCGCGATTGCTCGCCGACTCGACCCGCGCCCGCGCGTCACTGAGCATCGATTCATAGGACGCGAAGTCGATGCCCAGCAGCACAAGCCCCGCGGCGGCGCCGGTCCACAACCAGCGCTTCATGCGGTCGGCGCTGCGCGAGCGCGTCAGCGCCAGCGGCTGCAGGTTGAGGTCGCTCAGCAGCGTCTCGTCGCGCAGGGCATCGACCAGCTCGCTGCCTCGCGAGCCGGGCAGCATGTGATCGAATTCGACGTAGCGCTCGTCGTTGGTGGTTTGCACTTCGAGTTCGGCGGTCAACATGGCGCTGAGCCCGGGCAGGCGGCTGCCGGGGCCTTTGACGGCGATCGCGGGCGCTGCCTGGAATTCCGCGGGCAGGCCGAAGCGCAACGACTGGCGCATCTCGACGACGAGCCGCTGCAGAATCGGCTGCATGACGGGCACGATGTGCCGGCCGGTCAGCGGCGGCTGCTCGCTGACGACCTGGTCGAACTTCGGAACGCCGCAGCGGAAGAGGATGTCTTGCGCCTGATCGGCGGAAAGCTCGATCAGCTCACCGTCTTTGGCGGCGCGAATGGGGCGCGTGAGGCTGGAGAGCAGCGAATCGAGGCCGACGCCGATGCGCCGGCCGAAGAGCAGCGCGTCGTTGCCGCTCAGGAAGAAGTAGCTGCTGCTTTCGCCGACGTAGAGCTGCGCCACGGGCTCGCGACATCGGGCCAGGGCTTCGCACGCCATGCGCGCCATGAGCACCGCTTCGATGGGCGTCGCCGATTCGAACTTCAGCCCCGCCTCCTCCACCATCGCGACGATCGACGTGATGACGTCATCGCGATCCGAGGCGACGATGACGTGCGTGTTGCGCGCTTCGGCGCGCCGGTCGCGGCCAACGACCGTCGCCTCGCACACTGGCGACGCGTCGGTGTAGGAAAGCGAATCGAGACACTCCAGTCGCGCCGCCTCGACGGCCTGGGCCGCCGACTTGATCGGGAGGCTGCACAGATCGACGCTTTGCGAAGGGCTGCGATAGAGCACGATCGCGCCCGTGCCCTCCTTGACGTCGAATTCCTTGACGGCGTCGCGCAGGTGCGAATCGCACTGGCGCACCGCCTTCATCCACGCTGCAACGTCGCTCGGCAGATCGAGCGGCACGCGGCGCGTGGCGACGCGCTTGGTGCGGTCATACAGCACGACGTCAAGCCGGCTTGGCCGCAGTTCCACGACGATTTTTCTGGAACTCACCGCTCGTGCCTCACTTCCGCCCAAAGCGACAATTCCTATTTTCGGCCGCATGCGACCGCGACTTTGGCCTGGTCCGCGAGAGGGTGGGCTCGATCGCGCTCGAATGCGACGTGCGGGCGATAACTCCGGCAGACGTGCGCCGATTTCGCGCGTGATTCACTCGCCGGTGGGCTGGCTGGCGCAGCGGAGGAAGACCTTGCCGCGAACGGTGTGGCTCACGCCGTGGCGCTGCGCGGTGATGGTCAGACCCACGCGGCGGATGGGATCGCACCCCGTGCCGGAGAGCCCCGCGCCGAGCGCCGTGTTGTTCTCGTTATAGACCCTGACATCGAGCGTCGTCACGTCCGTGAGCAGGACGTTCCCGCCGTCGTTGTCGATGGTGAGGACCAAGTCGCTGCCCGATTTGACGAGCGACGAATCGCCTTCCCAGTAAATGCTGGTCTTGGCTTCGGAGTCGATGTCGGGCGCGACGCCGGTGGCGCCGGTGTCGAGCGCGATGGCGCGGATTTCGCGCAGCGCGCGATCCAGCGCGATCGACATTTCAGTATGCAGTTGCGAGGTCGCCTTGACCTCGATGTAGCCGTCCGAGGCCTGCATGACGATGCCTGAAGTGACGACGCTCACCGCGGCGAGAATCGCGATGGTCGCGACAAGCTCCACGAGCGTGAACCCGCGTGCGCGAATCGCTGGTCGTGTTGGGCTTCGGCGAAGGGGCGGCATCATTCAAGTTCCGTCAGCACCGTGGAAAGCGCCAGCGTGCGGGCCGTTCCCGAGGCGTCGGTCCACGAGACGGAGACCGTTGCGGTCATGTAGCCGCTGCCGGGCGTCGAGAGGTCCGCTTCGGTCTCGGTGAACGTCACCGTGCGGTCGAACGCGGCGAAACCGGTGACGGGCGATTCGTCGGCATAGTTGGCGGCGTCGAGGTAGTCGTAGCCTCGCGTCGTCGAGTGACGGTCGGCGATGATGTCCTCGAGCTTCTCCGACGCCAGCCAGCGCGCCTGCGACGCCATCACCGGCCCGATACGCTGCACGTGCGAGTCGCGAATGGCAAAAAGCATCGGCGGAATGGCGATGGCGAGCACGACGATCGCAGCGATCGTCTCGATCAGCGTGAAACCAGTACCCCGACGCTCCGCGTC
>CAZLDF010000296.1:0-4398 GCA_964558095.1 uncultured Isosphaeraceae bacterium
TCCGGCGCTGCGTTCGCCGAGGTCTCGCGCGCCGTTGCGGCCGGCGATTTCGACAACGACGGCGATCTCGATTTGCTCGTCACCAACTGCGGCGGCCCGCTTCGACTGCTTCGCAACGACAACCGCGACGGCGGCTCTTGGCTGATGATCGACGCTCGCACCGGCGGCGCTTCGCAGCGCCAGGCGATCGGCGCACGGATCTCCATCGAGGCGTGCGGACGCATCCGGGTGCGCGACGTGCGGCCGCAGCAGAGCTACCTGGCGAGCGGCGACGGGCGCGTTCACGTCGGCCTTGGCGCCTGCGCGGGCCCGGCAACGATCACGATTCGCTGGCCGGATGGCGCGCAGTCCGTGCATGAAGGCATTGAGCTGAATCAGACGTGGCGGATCGTTCAGCCGTCGCCCGCGGAGAACAGTCATGGCTAGCCGCGCCGCGACGACCGCTGGAATCGGCAAGCCGCGGCGAGTCCGCATGATCGACGTGATGCTCATCATCGCGATCATCGCCGGCTGGCTCGCGTTCGCGACGATTCGCTCCCCGCAAGACGCGGCGCGGACCGGGTGGTCGCTGCCGCAGCCACAGATTGTCGAATTGGCGGATGGCGCGCGAACCGCGAAATTCGACGATGAAGACTGGCAGCGGGCGTGCGCCGAAGTCGGGCTGCCCCGGCCGCCGGCGATGAGCGGCGGCGATCCCGTGCCGCTCGGTGAACTGTTCAGACGCGTCGTCTGGTGGGTGGCTCAGCACGACCCCGACGCCCTCGGTGAATTGGGCCAGATCTACATCGCGCTGGAGGAGCACGATGCGGCGCTGGACTGCTTCGCCGCGGCGCACGCCCTGAAGCCGGATGATGTGCAGTGGGCCTACTTTCTCGGCGCGCAGTGCCAGGCCCTCGGACTTGCCGACGCCGCAATCGACATCTTCGATGAACTGGTCGTTCGCGATCGCGACTATTTCACGACGTTCGCGCGGCTGGGACAGTTGCATCTCGAACGCGGCGAACTGGACGAGGCGCAGCAATCTTGGGAGGCCTGCCGGCTGCTGACGCCGGACCAGTCGCTGGCGCACGTCGGGCTTGGTCAGGTGGCGCTGGCGCGGGATGATGCGGCGGCGGCGCTGCGACATCTCGAAGAGGCCGTGAAGCTCACGCCCAATGACTTTCGCGCTCATCGGCTGCTCAGCGCCGCGCTCAGCGCTGTCGGCCGTCTTGAAGAGTCGCGCCGCGCGGCCGCGCGCTCGGACCAATTACCCAGGTATTCAGGCTGGTTGCAGTTCGATACGCGGTTGCAGCGCTGCCATGAGCTGGCGCAAACGCAGCGATACATCGAAAGTCAACTGCGCCTGGCGATCGGCGCCGGCGACAGCCGCCGCGCCATGGACTGGGCGCTGCAGCTTGAACAGCGCCGCCCGAAGGATCCATACGTCATCGGACTGCTCGGTCAACTGCACGTCCTCAACCGCCGCCCGGCGGACGCGATCCGCTTCGCCGACCGGCTGATCCAGGTCCAGCCGCAATCGCCATCGGGGTTTGTCCTGCGCGCGCAAGCGGCGATGTTGCAGCGGGACTTCAGCGCGACGATCGCGGCGGCCGGCGAGGCGCTGGCGCGTGACCCGAACTCCGCCGCGGCGTTCGATCTGCGCGGCCGGGCGCGATTCAACCTCGACGACGTGCGCGGAGCCATCGAAGACATGCGCCAGGCCGTCACACTGGCGCCCCAGGACGTCAACTCGCACAACGCACTGGCGGAAATGCTCCTGCTCACGCGGCAATTCGACGAAGCGCGCATGATTCTCGAAGGTGTGCTGCAGCGATGGCCCGCCGACTCGACCGCGCGCACGCTGCAGCAGCGCCTGCCGTCCGCGCCCGGGTGACACACTTCGTTCTCCCGCCGATCGACGCAGCAGCGCGCGAAAGGGCCCGGGCGCAAGCGCCCGGGCTCTTTTCACGCGCACGCGCTGCAAAGCTCAGCGAGCGCGGACCCCCTTCCAATTGTTGTTCATGCGGCGCTGGCTCAGCGGCGACGGCGGCGGCGAGAAGCACACAGGCCCGCGAGTCCCAGCAGCGCCACAGCGCCGGGAGCAGGCACGTCCCGCGTGACGAGCGTCAGTCCCCAGCAGCCCAGCGACCCCGCGTCGGAAGATTGAAAGTCGGTGATGCGCAGCGTCCACGTGCCGAAGGAATCTTCGCCATGGAAAGCGTTCAGAAAGCTCGGATTGCCGTCGGTGGAGCACGGAAAATACTGGCCGGACGGGATGATGCCGGAAGTGTTGAGCGCAGCGGCGGCGGCCCAGATGTCGCCTCCGAATGAATCGCCGAATTCGTATGTCCCGTTGAAGTTGCTCGAATCGCCGAACCCGCTGCCGCCGATGATGCCGATTCGATTCATGAGATCGACGGTAGTGCCGGTGTCTTCGTGGAAGAGGAGGACCTGCAGGTCGCCCGCCCAGGTGTGTACGAAGCTGTCGAGCATGACCGTCAGACCGCCGATCTCGCCGTGCGTAGTGATTTCGATGGAAGATTCGAAGGTGTTGGTGGCGGGATTGGTGCCGCCGGTGCCGGTGGGGGGGATGGGCCCGCCGGCGCCTTCGCATTCGCCTTCCGTCGCCGAAGCGGTTGCGGCCAGCGCCAGCGACGTGATCGCGGCGGCGCAGATGGACAACGTGTGCGCGAAGCTGAACATGCTCTCTCTCCTCGAGCTCTCTCTTCAAGAATCCGCCGCGCTGATGGAAGCAGCGCGAGCAGGATGCTTCAACATGCCCGAAGGAGAAGGCCGGTCAAGCGGCGTCTTGCGACTTTGCGCATCTTGTTTCGCGCCGCCGCCGTTATCGGGCGACGCGATTGGCTATCGGACGCGGCCGGGGCGATCGTTGACGCCGCCGAGCCGGCGCGTACCATTGACGCTCGCCGGACAGGTGGCAGAGCGGTTGAACGCGCCGGTCTCGAAAACCGGTTCACCTGCAAGGGTGACGTGGGTTCGAATCCCACCCTGTCCGCTTTTGATTCTTCTCAGACGTGGGGCAGACAATGGGAGAATACACGCAGCCGCTGGAGAATCCGGGCGACCAGCCGACGCGAAGGGTTGATCCGAACGAGTCGGAGACGATTCGACGCGACAGCGGCGAAGCGGCGAAGCGATCAGAGCCGCGAGCGGGAGCGAGCGATCTGCTCCCTCGCCAGATCGGTCAATACCGAATCATTCGCCTCATCGGCCGCGGGGGCATGGGCGCGGTGTACGAAGCCGAGCAGGCGCATCCGAAGCGCATCGTCGCGCTGAAGGTGGTGAATCCGGGCGTCGCTTCGCCGAAGCTGTTGAAGCGATTCGAATATGAAGCGGAGGTGCTCGGCAAGCTGCAGCATCCCGGCATCGCGCAGATTTACGAAGCGGGGACGTTCGATGCGGGATCGGGCGCTCAACCCTTCTTCGCGATGGAACTCATCCGCGGCGAACCGCTGACAACGTATGTGAATCGGCGCGGGCTTTCCACGCGCGAGCGATTGCAATTGATGGTGAAGATCTGCGATGCGGTGCAGCACGCGCATCAGCGTGGCATCGTGCATCGAGATCTCAAACCCGGAAACATTCTTGTCGTCGATGATGCTCCGCTTCCCTCCCCCAATCGCTCTGGATTGGGGGAGGGTCAGGGTGGGGGCGATCGTGCGAGCAGATCATCTGTCACCGCGCAACCCAAAGTCCTCGACTTCGGCATCGCCCGCGCGACCGATGCCGACATTCAGCAGACGACGCTGCAAACCGACATCGGCCAGCTTATCGGCACGATCCCGTACATGAGCCCCGAGCAGGCGTCGGGACGGCCCGAAGAACTCGACACGCGCAGCGATGTCTATGCGCTGGGGGTGATCGCCTATGAACTGCTCGCGGGGCGATTGCCGTACAACCTGCAGGAGAAGATGATTCATGAGGCGGTGCGGATCATCCGTGAGGATGACCCGACGCCCCTTTCAACGATCAACCGCACCTTGCGCGGCGATGTCGAGACAATCATCGGCAAGGCCCTGGAGAAGGACAAGACGCGGCGGTACCAGTCGGCCAGCGCGCTCCAGGCGGACATCGAGCGGTACTTGAAAGATGAGCCGATCGCGGCGCGGCCGCCGAGCCAGCTTTATCAACTGAGGAAGTTTGCCAAGCGGAACCGGATTCTGGTGGGCGGCGTCGCGGCGACGTTCATCGCGCTCATTGCGGGTCTGATCGCGAGTCTGATCCTGCTCGGTCAGGCGATGGAAGCGCGGGAAGCGGAAGCCAAGCAGACACAGATCGCCAAAGACAACGCTGAGACAGCGAAACAGGAAGCGACGAGGGCGCAGAAAGCGGAAGCCCAGGAAAAGGCGCGGGCGGATGAGCTGAAGCTCGTGTCGGACTTTCAGGCGGGAATGCTGG
>CAZLDF010000297.1:0-2627 GCA_964558095.1 uncultured Isosphaeraceae bacterium
CTCAAAGGCGCGCGCTACCCCGACAAGAAGCAGATGCCCGAGGCAATCGCGAAGATGTTCGAGGAGTTGCCGAAGGAAGCCAAGAAGCTCGAAGAGCCGCTCAAGCAACTGCGCGAAAAGCGGATGCGCGAAGTAAACGACAAGCTCAACAAGGCGCGCGACGAACTGCAGCGGGCCAAGAATCAAGCAAACAAAGACGAGGGGAGGATTCGCGAGCTGGAGTCGCAGCTTGCCCAGCACACGGAGGAAAAGGCGCAGGTGGAGCAGGAGATCGCGGAACTCGAGGCGCAGCGTGGCCGCATGACCGAAGGTCCGAAGCGCTACGGCACCGACATTCGCCACGACAGCGAGCGGATCAATCACGCGAGCGTCTCCAGCCCGCTCGGTTCGCAGCGCAGCGAGAAGTTCCGTCTGCTCGGCAGCGACCAGCCTGTGGAAGTAGCCAAAGAACAAGATCCGCGCGACCTCGTCGTCGCCTGGCTGCGTTTGCCCGACAATCCGTTCTTCGCCCGGGCGATCGTCAATCGCGTGTGGGCCCATTATTTCGGCCGCGGCATCGTCGATCCGCCCGATCACCTGTCGCCGCTCAACCCGCCATCGCACCCAGAGTTGCTCGACGAACTCGCGCGCAAGTTCGTTGAGAGCAAGTACGACCTCCGCTGGCTGCATCGCACCATCGCCGGCAGCCGCACGTATCAGCTCTTGTCGTCATCGCCAACCGATAAGCCGGAGCAGCTTTCCGCCGCCCGGCGCAATTTCGCCTTCTTCCAACTCCGTCGCCTGCCGGCCGAGGTCGTGGTTGATGCGGTGAATGACGCGACCGGATCGTTCGAGGAGTATCCGAGCAAGCTTTACCTGCCTGAAAAGTCCCGCGCGATCGAAGTCGCTGGCGTGACCAGCCGCGAAGACCAGGAAGCATCGCTCAGCTACGCCTTCAAAATCTTCGGCCGGCCGCTGCGCAGCGGCGACGTGCAGTGCGATTGCGAACGCGACCCCGGCACAACGATCGTGCAGACGCTCTACCTCGCCAACCACCCGCGCGTACGCGAAAAGATTTACCACCAGTCGAACCGCGTCGCCACACTGCTCGCCAATCAGGCCGATGCCGAGCGGCGGATCGAAGAACTGTACCTGACGACCGTGAGCCGCCTGCCGACCGAAAGCGAAAGAGCCACGTGTCGTGCTTATGTTCAGGCCCGCGAGTCTTCGTTAGCTGCGCATCAGGATGTGCTGTGGAGTTTGCTCAATACCCGCGAATTCATTCTCAACCACTAATCGCTATGGCGCAACGGAAGGAGTCACTTCATGAACGCAAGCGCGTGCCAGCAGTTCCGCCAATTCGGGCGGCGGGATTTCTTTCGCATTGGCGGAGCGGGTCTGTTTGGGCTGACGCTGCCACAGCTTCTGCGCTCGCGCAGCGCGAGCGCGGCAACGATTGCGCCGAAGGCCGATCGCATGATCGTTGTCTGGCTCGGCGGCGGGCCGCCGCACCAGGACATGTTTGACATGAAGCCGGAGGCTCCGGCCGAGATTCGGGGCGAATACAAGCCAATCAAGACGAATCTTGAGGGCTTCGACATCTGCGAACTGATGCCGCGCCTCGGACGCATCGCCGACAAGTTCACAATCCTCCGCAGTGTTGGCATCGCCAGCGAAAAGTGGGAGCACGGCGGCGGACAGTACTGGCTGACCGGCAATCCGCGGCAGGCGAACATGACGCCGAAGTACCCGATGTACGGCAATGTCGTCGCCAAGCTGCGGCCGACCGAAACGGATCTGCCGACATTCGTCGCCTTCGGCGACATCGACAACCATGCCTACGGCCTGAAGCAGAACTACCTCGGGCCGATCTACGACCCGATCGTGATGAACCCCACCGACGAGCGCGACCAGACGCGGAGCATGCTCGTGCCGCCGGCCGGGTTGGATTTGGCGAACTTCGACGATCGCAACGCGCTGTTGCATGCGCTCGACGGCCAGCTTCGCCAGCAGGATAAGCTGGACGACACGATCACCGGGCTGGACAAGTTTCAGCAAACTTCGCTCGACCTGTTACGCTCGCCGAAGCTGCGCGAGGCGCTCGATTTGTCGCGCGAAGATCCCCGCTCGGCCGAGCGCTACGGCAAAAACTCATGGGGCCCGCGGGTGCTCGCGGCGCGGCGGCTGGTCGAGGCAGGCGTGCCGTTCGTCTATACGCACTTCGAGAGCAACTGGGACCATCACGGCAATAACTTTTCTGCATGCCGCTCGAAGCTGCCTAACGTCGATATGGCTGTCGCTTCGTTGATCGAAGATCTTGACGACCGCGGACTGCTCGATCGCACGATCGTCATGCTGCTAGGCGAGATGGGTCGCACGCCGAAGATCAACAAAGACGCCGGCCGCGATCATTGGGGAACCTGCCAGAGCGTGCTGGTGGCTGGCGGCGGCTTCACACGCGGCAATGTCGTTGGGGCGACCGACGAGCATGCGGCGTTCGTCGTCGACAAGTATTACCGCGTGGAGAGCTTCGGCCGCACGATTTATCACCTGCTCGGAATCGACCCCGACCAGACGATGTACTCAACTGAAAGCCGCCCGCACAAATTGATCGTGGAAGATGCGCCGCTGATCAAGGAAGCGTTGGC
>CAZLDF010000298.1:0-4025 GCA_964558095.1 uncultured Isosphaeraceae bacterium
GCCGCGGGGATCGCGGCCGGCGGAAGCGCGCCATCCCTACCACGCCGCGGCACGATCTTCGCGATCGCCGCGGCGATCATCTGCGCGGCGACCAGCATCGTCGTCTTCGTTCGCGATGCCCTTCCCGCCGCGAAACAGCAAGCGATCATGGGCGACGCGGCGGAGGCGCTCGCACCGATCGGCCGCAGCCGGGACGACCTCGACGCCGTCGTCGAAGCCCGTCGCGGAGCGTCCGCCCTGCTCGTGCAAGCCTACGAAGCCTGGCCGCGCAACGCCCAGCCGCTTGAAGCAGCCGCCGAGCAGCTCGCGCGCGTGGTGGACGCCGCGGGGGGGGGCGGCGGCTCGTATGCAGCGGCATTCGACGCGATGGAGCTTGCCGAGCAGGCCGTCGCGGAGCACGATCGATCCACGTCGTGGCAGCTCGTGTCGTTCTATCGTGAGCGACTGGCGGATCTGGCGGACCATGACGACGAGCGTGCGCTGCACCTGGACCGCGCCATCGCCGCGGCGGAGCAGCTCACGGCCCGCGATCCGCGCGGCGTGCGCGCGTGGGTGCGGCTGGGCGACCTGCGCTGGAAAGCGGGCGAACTCGACGCAGCGCGGAAGGCGTATGAACGCGCGATCTTCAACAACGCGAACTTCGAGCTCGACCCACTGAAACAGTTCCCGCAGCAGGAGCTGCGGCGAATCGAATCGCGCATTGACGCGGCCGCGTCTTCAAACGCGCAACAATCCTGAGGCGCGCGTCAGCGACGCGCGACCGTGTGTGATCGCGCGGCGTCCAGCGCGTCGATCACCTGCTGGGGCGTGTACGCGTTGGCGAGCCAGGGTTGCTCGTCGCCCGGGCCGTAGATCGCCAGCAGCGGAATGCCTGTCTTCCCAAGGTCGCGCAGCGTTTGCCAGCCGGGTGCGTTGACGCTGCTGACATCGACTTCGAAGACCACGACGTCGGGCGACTCGAAAGCGCTCTTGACGGGCTCTGGGTCGAGCACCGTCGCGCGCAGCGCCTGGCACGTCAGGCACCAGGATGCGGTGAAATCCAGCACGACAATGTGGCCCGCAGCTCGCGCTTTCTCGAACCGCGCGGGCGTGTATTGGTTCCAGCCGCCCGCGACGAAATTATCCGCGGCGCCCTCGGACGCGGCCAGCCGCTCCCAGTCCAGCCTCGCGCTCGCCGTGCGGTCAAGCGCGAACAACACCGCCGCAGCGCCCAGCACCGCGCCGATCACGCCGAACGCGATGCGCCGCCCGACGCGCGGCGTGATCTGAACCGTTCGCACAAGCAGCCACGCGCCGGCCGCAACCGCCAGAGTCGCAACCACCCACCAATGAAGCTGCTTGCCGAGATACGGGTAATCGATGACCAGCGTGATGAAACCCGACCCGACGAAATACGCGGCGGCGGCAAGAAGAAGCAGCCCCATCACCTGCTTGACCAGTTCGCTCGCAGGTCCGGTTCGCGGAATGCGCTCGACAAGCGATGGTTTGGCGGCAAGCACCAGATACGGCGACGCCATGCCGACGCCCAGCGACGTGAAAATCAGCATGACCGTGCCGGCCGGCAACGTCGCAGCGCCGGCGAGCAGGGCGCCGGCGACGAAACCAAAGCACGGCAGGCCCAGCACCGCCGTCATCACGCCGAACAGGAAGCTGCCGCCCGGCGAATCCGCCTTCGGGTTCACCATGTACACCGCCTGGGGCAACTGGATGGTGAACAACCCCATGATTCCGATGCCCATCAGCGCGATCACCAGCCCGATTCCCAGCGTCACCCACCAGATGCCGAAGATGCGCGACGGATCGGTCATGCCCGCGACGAACGCGACCGGCAGCCCGATGCCCGCCCAGAACGCCACGACACCCGCCGCCATCCACAAGCCAAGCGCCAGGCTGCGCCCGGGCGTCCCCGCGTGCTGGCTGATCGTCAGCACTTTGATTGGAATCACCGGCAGCACGCAAGGCGTGAGATTCAGAATGAACCCGCCAACCATCGAAAGCAGCACGAGCACAAGCAATCCCAACGGACCGTCGAATGACGGCAGTTTCCATCCAAGAAAGATGCCGGATTCAGTGGCGGGCTCGCCCGGATCCTCGTCTTGTGGCTGTGTTGTCGCAGAATCTCCCTCATCATCGAGCGGCGCGACGCCGATGCGCTCGAACACGTCCGATTCAAACGTGTTGAAATCCTTGTCGGCGCGCACGGTCGCTGCTACATCGAGGTTCGCATCGTCCACGACCTCGAACGTCACCGGCACTTCGTAATCGAACACCGGCGCGATGCATGTCGTCGCATCGCAGGCCTGGAACGTGAGCGCGAAGGTGAGCGTCACGCTCCCCAATGGCGCATCGGCTGCAATGGAGACCGGCACGTACGCAATCGCCCGGCCATCGAAGGTCGCGGCGCTCGCCAAGCCGCTGACGGGACCGACGTGCGGCGGTGGCCACTGCGTGAATTCGTCAAAGGTGTTTGCCGCCGCGGCCGGCTCGACGCCGCGGACCTTGATTTCCGTGTTGATCGCGCCGTCGAACACCCCGACGCCCTCGGGCGTGCCGCCGGCCTGCGTCCAGATGTGCCAGCCGCGGTTGATGTCGAAGATCACCGCGATGGGGAATTCGCTGCCGCGCGGAACTCGCGCCAGCGGCGACTTCGCCGACGCCTTCACTTCATCGCGACTGTCGAAGAACTGCGGCGCGGTCAGGCCGGCGCCCGGTCCCGCTCCGCCGGGCCCGAAGGGCGAAGGCGGCGACGCGTCGCCCGGGCCGGGGACGAGGAAGATAAGAACGGCCAACAAAGTGCCAATCATCGCGTTCATGGTCTGGACTCTATGCGAAGCCGGCCGGCGGGAGGGTGCGGTCCGATAATCGACGCGGCCAGGGAAAGCGGCATCCACGCCGCCCGCCCGCTGATTCAACGATTCATAATGGTCAGCCTTGCCCTCGGTCGATCAACAACCGGTTCTCGCGGTTGATTCCCGCGAGTTTTGTCGTCGCGCGCCCTTGCCCGCAACTCAGGGGGGCAAGCCCCCTCGCGAAACGCGGCGATCTCACGTTTGACGTCTGACTGCTGTCTTCTGATCTCTGACCTCTGACTTCTTTCTTCCAATGCCCGACGTGCTCCGCCAATCCGACATCGACTCGCTGCTCTCGGCCGTCGCGGAAGGCGAAGTGCAGACCGCGCCGCAGCAGGCGGAGATTTTCTCGCGACATCGCCGCGCGAACGAGCGCGTCGAGATCCGCGATTACGACTTCAAGCGCCCGGAGCGCATCAGCAAAGATCAGATGCGGGCGCTGCAGACGTTGCACGAGACTTTCGCCCGCAACTTCGGAGCGTCGCTTTCGGGCTTCATGCGGACGATCGTCGAGGTTCGCGTGGCGCACACCGAGCAGATGACCTATTCCGAGTTCATCAGCTCGCTGCCCAATCCCACGAGCTTCAACCTGGTCAACGCCGAGCAGCTTGACGGCCAGCTTTGCCTCGAGATGTCGCCGCTGATCATCTACCCAATCATCGACCGGCTGCTGGGCGGGTCGAACCAGGACCTTTTCATCCCTCAGCGCTCCATGACCATGATCGAGACGCGGCTGATCCGCACGATCCTCGATCGCGCGATGGCGGCGCTCAAGGAAGCCTGGGAAAGCGTGCGGCCGATCGACTTCCAACTCGGCGAGATGGAATCCAACCCGCACATCGTGCAGATCGTTCCGCCCAACGAAGTCGTCGTGGTGCTGGGCTTCGAGATCAAGATGGCCAACCGCGCCGGCACGATGAGCCTGTGCATCCCCTTCAACGCCATCGAACCGCTCATCGAAGACCTCTCCAGCCAGAGCTGGTTCCTCGCCGGCAAGCAAGCCGGCGGCCAGCAGCAGCAAACCCTCATCGCCCATCGCCTGGCCGACGCACGGCTGGAAATCACCGGCATCCTCGCGCAGACGCGCATCACCGTCAGCGACTTGCGCCACCTCGAAGTCGGCGACGTCATCACCACTAACCGCCCCGCCACCATGCCCGTGGTCGTCCGCGCCGC
>CAZLDF010000299.1:0-3125 GCA_964558095.1 uncultured Isosphaeraceae bacterium
AGCAGCGGATGCTGAGCGTCGGCGTCCGCGGACCGCTGAACGGCGCCGGCGATCTGGATTTCGCGACCTCGCGCGGCGTACAGATCATCTCCGCCGACGAAGCGCGCACCGACGGCGGGCGATCAAGAGTCGCCGCGTTCGTGAAGGAACTTCGAGGAGCACCGACGTATCTGACGTTCGACATCGACTGCGTCGATCCCGCATTCGCACCGGGCACCGGCACGCCCTGCTGCGGCGGGGTGTCGTCAGCGGAAGTGTTTGGATTGTTGCGAACGTGCGCGGGCGCGAACCTCGTCGGGGCGGACGTCGTCGAAGTGCTGCCCGACCGGGACCCCGCGGGCATCACGGCGCTGCTGGCCAGTCACGTCGTGATGGAAGTTCTGAGCCTGAGCGCGGTGACGCTTTAAAGCGCGAGAGGTGGGAGGAGTGGGGGGGGGAGCGGCAGACGGACTTCAAGTCCGTCTGATGGAGATACAGGATTACGGACTACGCCGTCCGGCGCAGCGCGAGAATGAGTTGGACCTTGCCTGTTTGCTCGTTGAGTTGCTGCGCGATTTCGAGCGCGCTGGCGCCCTGGTCCGCCAGTCGATAGACGTCGCGCGTCAGCGGATCGACGCCCTCGCGTTTGTTCAACGTCCGATGCTGCGCGAGACCGTCCGGGGACGGGGGGGGCGGGGGGGAAGGGGGGGGCGGCGGGGCGATCGATGGAGGTGCTGAGGGGGGGCGGGCAGCGCCGCCCGCCAGCCGCGACAGCTCGGCGATTCGCGCGTCGGCCTGCACGATGAGCTGCTCGAGAAGCTGCGCCTTGTTGGCGAGGTTCGCTGCAAGCTCGCGCGCCGCTTCGTGCACCTGCGCTTTGACAACTTCCATGTCGCTGCGAGCCGCCGCGCCCGATTTGATGCCGTCGATGCGCTCCCGTGGCGAAGGCGTCTGGGCGTTCCGCCGGGCGATCTTGCCCCGCACCGACACCACGATCAGCAGCGCGATGATCACCACCCCCAGCACCATCATCAATTCCGGCAGGAACTGGACGGCCGAACTGGACGACGCGGAAGCTAGTTGAGCGGCGAATGAGAGCACGAGCAGTCAGGAATCAGGAGTCAGGGGACGGGAGTCGGGAGCCAGGGCGAGCGGGGCCACGCGCTTTGATCGACGGGTTTTGAGAATATCGTCGCGCCGGTGGATCGATCGGGGCGGAGATGGCGCGGCCCGATAGCTATTATCAGCCTGATGCCGGGCGAATCATCAACTTCACTGATTGGCGTATTCGACATGCCGCGGCCGGCGCAACTTCCGATCGCGGCGCGGCGGCACGCGTTTATCGCGACGCTCGAGCACGGCCTGCGGGCGCGGTGCTGCTGGGCGGGCACGGGGCGCATCGTCGCGGGCGTCAGCGGCGGGCCGGATTCCATGGCGCTGCTGGCGGGCATGTGCGTCTTGGCCGCCCGCGAGCGCGGCAGGGAAGCGGGCGCCGGTTCGCCCTTCGAAGTGCTCGCGGTGCACGTGAATCATCACCTGCGGCCGGAGGCGGACGCCGATGCCGCGTGGGTGCGTAAGACCTGCGAGCGGTTGGGCGTCAACAGTCGCGTTGTCGATGTTCATCCCGATGTGGGAAGCGGCAACGTTGCGGCGATGGCGCGCGAGTTGCGATACGCGGCGCTGGCGCAGGCGGCGCGGCAGTTCGGCGCGAGCGCGATCGTGGTCGGCCACCATGCGGACGATCAACTCGAAACGATGTTGATGGCGCTCTGCCGCGGCGCGGGTTTGGACGGGCTGCGCGGCATGTCGTGGCGACGGCGCGTCGATGCCGTTGATCTCCTGCGGCCGCTGCTCGGCGTGACGAAGGCCGATTGCGAGTCGTTCTGCGCCGCGGCGGGCATCGAGTGGTTGGTCGATCCGTCCAACCTGCGCACCGACAAGGCGCGATCGCGATTGCGACGCGACGTCGTTCCGATCCTCGAAGAGCTCTGGCCCGGCGCTGCCGAGCGCACCGTGGGCACGGGCTACGTCCTCGAGGCGGCGGCTTCGCTGCTCAATGAGCGAGTCGCGCAAGGCTTCGGCGAAGCCCGCGTGCAGTCGTGGCCGCGACGAGTCTTGCGGGACGAGCCCGCGGCGATTGTGGCGGCCGGCCTTCGCCGGGCCGCGCTGGCGCTGCGCGCCGGCGTCGCCGACGAGTTGGGCCAGAAGCAGCTTCTCGATGCTGCGGAAGTCATCTGCTCCGCCGAGACTTCGACCAAGCGCTTCGACTGGCCCTGCGAATTGCGGCTGTGCGTCGATGCGCATCGCGTTGAACTTCGATTGGAGCATGAATGATCGGCGAATCACGGAGCGACGATGTTCGAAATGCGGGAGCGGCGCTGCGCACGTTCGTGCTCGTCGGCCATTGCGGGCCGGACGTTCATCTGCTCAAGCGTGTGATTTCGCGCGCAGCGCCGGGCGCGGCGATCGAAGTCGTCGATGATGAAGCGGCGCTTACGCGGTTCCATTCGCCGCGGTTCGTGTTGCTTGTCAATCGCAAGCTCGACGGAATGTTCGAGGCGACCGGCGGGATCGAGTTGATCAGTTCGCTGGCGCAGCAGGCGGAAGATGCGCGGCCGGCGCTGATGCTTGTGTCGAACTTCGCCGACGCGCAAGCCGAGGCGCAAGCCGTCGGCGCGCTGCCGGGCTTCGGCAAGGCCGAACTCGGTGAGGAGCGGACGAACGATCGACTGCGCAGCTCCGCAGCGATGAGATGAGGGTGAAGAATCGCTCACGGGCGAGCCGCCCGTGCCACTCAACGGCGTGAACTGCGGGGATGTTGAGGGGGTGCCACACTCTGTCCCGCAGGGCAGAGTGCGTCTTCGAGTCGGCGGGCGCAAATGACACTCCACACACTTTGCCCGCGAAGCGCGGGCCAAAGTGTGGCACCCTAAACGAAGTTCACGGCGTAGCGTGCCACTGATACCCCTGCCGCTGCCTACAATGGGCCACGCCGCCGGTCGATGCCGCCGGCGCATCATTCACTCAAGCGAGAACCAGATGAAGACAAGCAAGCAGTTTCTGACGGCCGCGATCGTGGCCGGTTGTATTGTCGCGCCCGCGGCGCTGGGCCAGAGCGCGACGACGACTGCGACGACAATCAGCGC
>CAZLDF010000300.1:0-3741 GCA_964558095.1 uncultured Isosphaeraceae bacterium
AAATGCACGTGCCGGTGCTCGGCGAAGAACGCTACGAAGCTGACGACGTGATCGCGACATTGGCGCGCCGATTGGAAAAGCAGCATCCCGACCTGGAGATACGGATTCTTTCGCGCGACAAGGACCTCGCGCAGCTCATCACCAATCGCGTTGAATTGTTCGACCCGCACAAGGAGCAGCCGGTTTCGCCGGCGGACCTGTTCCAGACCGAAGGCGTGCAACCGCGGCACGTGGTGGACATTCTCGCGCTGATGGGCGACAACGTCGATAACGTGCCGGGCGTGCCGGGCATCGGGCCGAAGACCGCTGCGTCGCTCATCCTCGAATACGATTCGATTGATAATTTGCTGGCGAACCTCGACAAGATCAAGGGTAAGAAGCGAGAAAACATCGAGGCCAGCCGGGCGCAGATTCCGCTCAGCAGGCAGTTGGTGACGCTGCGCGACGATGTGCCCGTTGAGTTCGAGCTCGAACGTGCCAAGTACGATCCGAAGCAATTTGACCTCGGCGGCGTGTTGTCGAGCTTTCGCGAGCTGGGATTCCATCGGCATCAGGATGATGTCAAGGCGCTCGTCGCGGGATTGCCGGGCGACGATGGAGCAGTCGGAGAGATCGGCGCATCGCCCGCAGCGCCGCCATTGACCGATGAGCGCGGGTTCTCCGAGTCGTTGTTTGGTGCTACGCCGCAAGCGTCGACGCAGCGCGGGACGCGCGGAACGTACGAGACCGTCCGCACGGTCGAACAACTGGATGATCTCATCGTGCGCATTCGCGAGCGAGGCGAATGCGCCATCGACACCGAGACGACGAGTCTCGTCGCGGTCAGCGCGAAGCTCTGCGGCGTGTGCATCGCGCTCGATCCGATGACGGGCTACTACATTCCGACCTGTTCGCCCGAGCCGCCGACGCACCTCACGACGCGACAGGTCGTCGAGCGATTGAAGCCGGTGCTCGAAGACGAATCCATCCGCAAGGTCGGACACAATCTCAAGTACGACATGATCATCCTGCGCACGCACGGCATCCGCCTGCGCGGCAAGCTGTTCGACACGATGGTCGCCAGTTATCTCATCGACGCCACGCGCGCCAGCCACAGCATGGATGTGCTCGCGCTCGCGCTGCTTGATTACACGCCGATTCCCATCAGCGACCTCATCGGCAAGGGCAAGGACCAGCGCACGTTCGACACCGTGCCGCTGGACCGCGCGACCGAGTATGCCGCGGAGGATGCGGACGTGACGCTGCGATTGCGCGACGTCATGGAGCCGCAGCTCACCTCGATGGGATTGCGAGGTCTATTCGATGACGTCGAGATGCCGCTGGTCGAAGTGCTGGCGGAACTGGAATTCAACGGCATCTATGTCGATCCAGACGAACTTGATCGCCAGCGACTGAACCTCCAGAAACAAATCGATGCGCTGCGGCAGAACATCATCGATGCGGCCCCGCACCCGTTCAATCCCGATTCGCCCAAGCAGCTTGTCGCGGTGCTGTTCAACAAGCCGCTCGCCGACCCGCCGGGGCTTGGCCTGAAGGTGACGAAGCGCGGCAAGACCGGGCCATCGACCGATGTGGAAGTGCTTGAGCGCATGGCCGCGGACCCGGCGATCGAAAGCCCGATTCCGCGGATGATCGTCGAGTATCGACAGCTCACGAAGCTGGTGAACACCTATCTCGTCGCGCTCAAGGAGGCGATCAATCCGCGCACGGGGCGAGTGCATGCATCGTTCCATCAGGCGGTCGCCGCGACCGGTCGATTGAGTTCATCCGATCCGAACTTGCAGAACATTCCCATTCGCACGGAAGTGGGGCGGGAGATTCGACGGGCGTTTCGAGCCGAGCCGGGCAACGTGCTGCTGACGGCCGACTATTCGCAGATCGAATTGCGACTGCTCGCGCATCTTTCCGAAGACCCCGCGCTCGTGGAAGCGTTCGAGCGCGGCGAAGACATTCACATCGCGGTCGCAGCGGAAGTCTTCGGCGTGAAGCCGCAGGACGTCACGCGCGAGCAGCGCGATTCGGCGAAGATGGTCAACTTCGGCATTGTGTATGGCATCACGCCGTATGGTCTGGCGCGCCGGCTCGGCCCCGGTTCGAGCGTGCGCCAGGCAGAGGAGATCATCAGCAACTACAAGACGCGGTTTCACAAGATCGACCTGTTTCTTGCCAAATGCGTGCATCAGGCCGAGTCGATGGGCTACGTCGAGACGATTCTCAAGCGAAGGCGCCGCGTGCCGCAGATTCACGCGCGCAATCCGCAGGAGCGATCGCTGGGCGAGCGAATCGCGATCAACACGGTGGTGCAGGGGAGCGCTGCTGATCTCATCAAATTGGCGATGATCCATCTTCAGCGCGATCTTCCCGGCGCGATGCCCGACGTGAGAATGCTGCTGCAGATCCACGACGAGCTGGTGTTCGAGGTGCCGGCGGGGCAGGTGAAGGCGGCTCGCGACTTCGTGGTGCAGCGGATGGAAGGGGCGATGAAGCTGCGCGTTCCGCTGGTGGTCGAGGCGGCGTGGTCGGAGAACTGGATCGACGCGAAGTAGGACGTGGTTAGCACGCAACGCCGTGAACTGGTCTGAGGGTGCCACACTCTGCCCGGCGCTTCGCGGGCAGAGTGTGCGCCGACTCGGCACTTCATGACAATCCCGCACACTCTGGTCCGGCAGAGCCCGGACCCAAAGTGTGGCACCTCCAAGAGAAGTTCACGGCGTTGCGTGGCACCCCAGGGACGCGTCGGCCGGTTCATGGCGTTGGGGGGGTCTCAACCGGGGGAGCGGCGGGGTGGCAGGGTCAAGCCGAGTGTTTCACGCAGTTTGACCGCGACGGCCAGACGGTGCTTTACACGCCCGGCAATCTTGACGATGCTCGGCGAGGGTGGATACACTGCTTCGCCCGGTCGGAAACGGCCGGCACCCGAACGAACCACGAATCGTCGGGGCGGTAGCTCAATTGGATAGAGTCCCGGACTGTCGATCCGGTGGTTGCGGGTTCGAGTCCCGTCCGCCTCGCTTCAAAAGCCCTGCTGCAGCAGGGCTTTTTCGTTGCAGCGGTGCTCTCGCTCTGAACGGCGGCGTACGGGACGCAAACGTGGGCGAGCTCACCGGCGTGCGGCGACCATCTTCGCAATTCATTAGGTCCACCTCTCTTCGTGAAGCCGCGACCATGGCACGAGCTTCGCATCTGAACGCTCCTGCGATTCATCTCCGCCGTAGGCGATGACCACATCGCACGGGCGTGAAGCGGAGGCGAGTTGCTCGCGCACGCGGCGAGCGCTGTCGAATAGGCGGGGGGAAGCGGTCTGCGCCGCCCTGGCCTCGACCAGCGTCAGGCGGTTGGCGTATTCGATGACGAGGTCCGCCTCGCCGCCGTCGCGGTCGCGGTAGAAGGACAAGCCGGAGGTCTCGCCAAGATTCGCGCGGTGCTTGAGGACTTCCGAAACGATCCACGTCTCGAAAATCGGGCCTCGCAACGGATGCGATCGAAGCTGCTCCGCGGTGCGGATTCCCAGAAGCCAGCAGGCGAGTCCCGTGTCGTAGAAGTGCAGTTTGGGCATCTTGACCAGCCGCTTGCGGAGGTTTGCATGGAATGCGGGGAGCCGCAGGCAGATGAAGCTGGTTTCCAGGACGCTGAGCCACGCTTTGGCCGTCGGCTGGGAGACGCCGCAGTCGGCGGCGAGCGTCGAATAGTTGAGCTGTTGCGCGGTGCGTCCGGCGCACAATTCGACGAATCGCTGAAAGG
>CAZLDF010000301.1:0-4093 GCA_964558095.1 uncultured Isosphaeraceae bacterium
TCCGCGAGCCGTTGGCTCGCGACTGGGGACGCCCATGCCTGTGTTTGTCTTCACCTACCACGCGTATCGATCGTGGCTGCCCGATCACCCGCGCGGCTATATCGAACGAGGCAAGGGGCGTCAATTTCCAAGCGAGCGCGAAGCCGAACGTTATCGGCAGAATGCGCAACACGACGAATTCACGTTCACATCGGAGCTGCAGGCGCTTCTCATCGCAGAGTCGCGGAATGCCTGCAACCATCAGGGCCTTCGTCTGCACCTGGCCGCCACCGAACCGACGCACGTTCACGTGCTCGTGAGTTGGATGGGAGACAAGGCGGCGCAGCAGGTGAGTAAGAGCCTCAAGTCGTCGCTGACTCGCGCACTGCGAAAGCACTCTGACATCCACGATGTCGAATCCGCCCGCCCATTCTTCTCGCACGGCTCGGATCGCACGCGATTGCACACGCGAGATCACTTCAACCACTGGATGAACAAATACGGACCATCACACATCGGCTTGGTGTGGCGCGAAGGCGATGGCGTGCTGAAGAAGTGAATCCCAGTCGCGAGCCAACGGCTCGGGGAGTATGGCTCATCCGCGCGAACGCACTCAGGAGCTTCGATTCCACAGCAATTGCCGTGAATCCGTCGCCGATGCCGCGAGCCGGGCGAAACTCCGCGAGCCGTTGGCTCGCGACTGGGGAACACCTACCACGCGAAGATCGTGTCGAACACCTCCGCGATGACGCCGCGCTTGTTCGCGTCGCGCAGCTCGCCCGAATGCGTCTTCACGATGTTCAGATCGTGAATCTGGTTGCTCATCACCGTGTTCAGGTCGGTCACGTCGTCCGGGCGGCACACGCCCGTCAGCTTCAGCGTCGATTCTTCGTCATCCGTCTTGATGAACGTCCGCGCCTCGAGCACCAGGTTGCCGTTGGGCAGGATTTCGATCACTTCCGCCGTGATGCGGTCCGTCATGTCGTCCTCGCGCGTGTATTCACCCTCGCCCTTGAACTGCTTGCCAGATTCGATGTCCAGGGCGGGCAGTTGATCCGTGCGACCGGCATACAACATCAGCTCGAGCATGTCCTCCAGCCGGAACCGGGGCCAAGCGTTGACCTGCGCCGTAATCTGGTCGGACTTCTTCGTATCCAGTTCCTGTGTCCGCTCCGTTCGGCTGCTCTCGCGCACGACGATCTGCACGAGGTCATGCTCGCGGAACTTTCGCGGCTGCGGCGGCAGGACGGCGAACATGCTCACGCTGCGCAGCGCGTGCGGCTCGATGTCCACGTCGAGCGGCGGCGACACCGGCGTGTTCACCAGCAGGTTCGACGATGCGCTCTCCGCGGGGCCGACGAACTTCACGTCGTCGTGACGCGCGACCGGAGCATCGCTGCCGCCGGACGCCGCGCGCGACGCCTCACGCTCGGCGCTGGTGACGCGCTCGGGACCGGCGGCGCTTTGCGCGAATGCGTTGCACGCTCCCGCGCACACCCACAACATCACACAAGCAACCAGCGCTTTCCGATTCATGAGCGAATGCATCATCAAGTCCTTTCCAAGACAATCAATCTCCCCCCTCCTCGTCCGTCGAACTCCTCGCTCTGGTCTCCGCGTTCTCAGCGCCGTTGCCGTCCGCTATCGATTCTTCGGCCATTGAGGCCGAAGCATCGATCACAGGCGAGACGCCTGTGCCACTGCCGCTCGCTCTGATTTACCTTCGTGCAAGGTCAACGATCGCCTCGCCCGGACCGGTGACGGTCGCCATGAAGCTGGTGCGCTCGCCTTCGCGGCGAAGTTCGATGCTGTCGCCCTCGGTGCCGTCGCCGCGCGCCACGGCTCGCTGCGTGATGACGATTCCGCCGACGAGACATCGGACGGTCACCAGGTCGCCGCGCTCGACGATCGTCTGCCGGGCGATGCTTTGCCTGCGAATGACCTCGCCGGTCTGAATGCTCTGGCACGCGATGCGGCCGATGGCGTCGATGCGCTGCGCGATGAGCGTGGCGTCCAGGGGCGACAGCCACGTCGGCGTCGCGGCGACGTCGGCGTCCATCACCATCTCGCCGCGCTGAATGTCGCGCGCCGCAGTCGCCGACTCGATCAGCACCCGCGGCGTGAAGCGGATGCTGCGTTCCCACGCGGCTCGCCCGTCGCGCCACGCCACGACTTTCACGCCGACCTCTCCGCTCGTGAAGCTTGTCCGCGGTTGCACTTCGAATCGGTATTCGCCGCTGGACGCATCCAGCGTCTCCGAGTCGGCGTCATCGAAACGCAGTCGCACTCGCTCGCCCGGCAAGCCGTATTGTCGCTGCGCCATCGACGCGATCAAGCCGCGCAGCGTCGGCTGGTTCATCATCGACGACGCCAGCTCGGCGGTGAAATCAAGCTCAGCGATCGAATGGTCCGCGCCCCCTCGCTTTCTTCGATCGATCGGCGATTCGTCGATCGCCAGCGGCTGCATGGCGAGGGGCGTTCCCCCCCCTGCCTCGGTTCGCATCGGCCGCACGACGACTTCGCCGCCGTTCAGATGAACCTTTCCCCAATGTGCGCCGGCGGCATCGAGGGCCGCGCGAACGTCGTCGAGGGAGAGATGCATCAATGCGCCCGCGCCGTCGCGCTCCGCGATGACGACGTCCGCCAGCCGCTGCGCTTCATCGCCTTCGAGGCGAGCGATGTCGGCAAGCGTGATGCGTGCGTCATCGTGCCGCAGCCGGACGCTGCGCTGCAGAACGATGCTGTCGGCCCGCGCCGCCGTCGGGATCGCCGCGGCGCACATCGCGGCAAGCGTCAAGAGGACCAGCCCGGCTCGATTCACGTTGCAATGTTCCTGTCCGCGGTTCATTCTGCGGTTCATATCGAATACCCTGCTTTCAAGTCGCCGGAACTCATGTCCTCAGGATGTCAGAACTTTCCTAGAACCTTCTCAACTGTCCGAGGGTCTGAAGCGCCTCATCCGCCGCCTGGATCGACTGGCTGTTGAGTTCGAACGCGCGCTGCGTCTTGATGAGGAACACGAGTTCCTTCACCGGATCGACGTTGGAGGCTTCGAGGAATCCCTGGAGGATGCCGCCGCGACCTTCTTCGAGCGGCTCGCCGATCACCGCGTCGCCTGACGCGGCGCTGGGCAGATAGAGGTTCTCGCCGATCTGCCGCAGGCCCGCGGGATTGATGAACGTCGCAATCTCGATCACGCCGGCTTCGTCCGGTTCGTTGTCGCCGGGCAGCGTGACGCTGACGCGGCCATCGGCGGAGATGGTGATGTTCGTGGCGTCGGGATCGATCGTGATTTCGGGCACAAGTCGCCGGCCTTCGCTTGTCGCCAGCACGATCTCGCCGTCCTCGTTGACCGCGAAGTTGCCGGCGCGGGTGTACGCGAGTCCTTCGCCGATGTCGTCTTCGACCTGCACCTGGAAGAATCCCTCGCCGTCGATCATCAGATCGAGCGGGCGCTCCGTGGGCGTGGGCGCGCCTTGCTGGAAGTCAACCTGCGTGCCCGACACCTTCACGCCCAGTCCGACATAAAGCCCCGTCGGCCGGCGATCGCCCGCGGCGTTCTCGGCGCCAGGCTGCGCGCGCTCCATGTACAGCAGGTCCTGAAAGTTCGTCCGGCTGGCTTTGAAGCCCTGCGTGTTCGTGTTCGCGAGATTGTTCGCGATCACGTCGAGCTGCGTGCTGAGCGCCGAGAGTCCTGTCGCGGCTGAATGAAGTGCAATGGCTGCCATGGGGGAATCCTGAGAGCTTGGGGCGTAGGCACTAGGCACTCGGCACTAGGCACTAGCAAGAACAAATCACAAATCACGAATCGCCGCCTATGCGACGCGGCCGACGGTTCCGATCAACTGCTCCAGCGTGCGATCCTGATACTGCATCATCGTGGTGTTCGTGCTGATGGCACGGCTGGTGTCCATCAGCTCCTTGAGCGCGAGAACGGGATCGACCGAGCTTTGCTCGAGGAAACCCTGCTTCACCGTCGCGTCAGTCGCGATTCGCTGCGATGCCGCGGCCTGTCCCGGCTTGAAGCGAAGCAGGTTGTCGCCGAGTTTTTCGAGCGAAGTCGTGTCGCGCACGTTGCGAACCTGCATCTGCGCGACGACGGCGCCGTTCTGGC
>CAZLDF010000302.1:0-2519 GCA_964558095.1 uncultured Isosphaeraceae bacterium
ATGGGTATTTCGTCGAGAGAAGGCGATGCGCCCAATCGCTCAAAGTTCAAATCCCATCGCTAGTCGCTTCCGTAACCAACGACGGAATTTGAAGTTGTGAGAAGTCGGGGTGACAAGATTTGAACTTGCGGCCTCTTGGTCCCGAACCAAGCGCTCTACCAAGCTGAGCTACGCCCCGATGAAGTAGTCATCATCGTTCAATCTTCAATTGTCAGCCGTCCGCGGCCTGTCGCCGCGGCGACCGCTCTACCAAACTGAGCTACGCCCCCAGTGGCGTTGAGCAGGCAGTGTAGCCGACTTGCAGCCGGCGGCATGTTTTTCCCGAGTCAGAGTGGGCGGAGCAGGATTCGAACCTGCGAAGGCAAACGCCAACGGGTTTACAGCCCGTCCCCTTTGGCCACTTAGGTATCCGCCCTAAAAACTGGCCCGAGCGGCAGCGGCCGATCGGGGGCTCGTACTTTACCGGCGGCGTCGCGGACGATCAACAATGCACCGCGTCCGCGGCTGCATGGCCTCAAACCCGCCGGGGGGATTCGAACCCCCGACCCCAAGATTACAAATGATGCGTTCTACCAACGGAGTTCGGTGCAAAGGACCGCCGCAAGACCCGCCCGTTCATCCTTCACACCGCCGCCGCCGCGGTCCGCGGCAGCGCCATCGAACTCACCACGCGGCCGGCCTGAAGCACCACGAGCTGGCCCGGTGCGAACGGCCGCCAATTGGGATTGTCGCTCAGCGGAATCGTCGCGATCGTCACGCCGGGATCGACCGAGCGCTGCGGCTGCTCGCCGTCCATCGTCAGCTCGACGTCGATCGCCGCGTCGCTCATTTCCTTCGGCTCATGCCATCGCAGAGGCGACTCGCACAGGTGCAGCGACTTGTGCGAGTTGACGTCGTAATAGGCGAACAAGCGCTCGCCGTCGCACATCAGGCAGTTGAACTTGCCCATGTGGTTGATTTCCGCGAAGCGCTCGTGCAGCCAGACCCAATGCGGCTCGTCGTCGAGTTCCTCGCTGCGCTGATCGATCAGGCTCATCAAGTGACAGAAGACGTGCTCCGAGTCGGTGTCGCCGATGGGCGTGAAGCGGCCGAGCGGCAGGCGGTCGAAGCCGTACACCGTGCCGTTGTGCGCGAAGCAGTATTCGCGCCCGCCGAGTTCGCGGGAAAACGGGTGGCTGTCGGCGCGTTTGGGCGTCCCGCCGATAGTCGCCTTGCGCACGTGGCCGATGAAAAGGTGCGACTTGAGGTGCTGATAGCTTTCGAGGAACGATGTGTATCCGCTCTCGCGCCAGGTCAGCGGCTCCTTGGCGATCGCGAGCGACTTGCCGCGGTACCACGCCAGCCCCCAGCCTTGCGCGTTCTCGACGTCGCGCAGCGCGAACGATCGCAGCGAGAAATCGACGACCACCGGCTTGGCATAGCAGATGCCGAGCAGCTCACACATCATCTGATTTTAGGCGTGAAACTCGTGCAGGGGTGCGGGGCGTGAGCAGGTGGGTGACGGGGTGAGTGGGTGATGTGTTGGCACGCCGGACCTGAGTCGTCGGGGGGGCGAAGGTCCGGGTTGGGTGATCTGGTGATTTGGTGATTTGGTGATTTGGTGATTTGGTGATTTGGTGATTTGCGATCTCCGACCCCTGACTCCTGTCCCCTGTCTCCTGTCTCCTGTCTCCTGTCTGCCTCTACAGTCAAGAGATTTCTCCGCAGAGCGTCACGTTTGTGCGCGAATCCGCATCGACGGAGGGGGTTTAGTTTCGCGCACTTGTGACGTTCTGAATTTTGTTCGCGGAATTCGCGGCGAATTCTCTTGACAAATCGAAGGTTCATTAACCACGGAGACACGGAGACACGGAGTGGGGGACGGAGTGTGAGGAACGACGAGGGGGGGAGTGGGGAGCGGGGAGCGGGGGTTGGGGATTGGTCCCTTTGGGCGCTATGTGATTTTCAAAGAGCGTGACGAGCGGTCCGATGGCAAGACCATCTCGCGTCGGGTCAGTATGGCGCGCCGGCGGCGGAAGTCCATCATCCATCGCGCGCGAGCGTCACGTTTGCGCGCGCAGTGGCACGGGCGTCCCGCCCGTGAGTCAAAGCCAGTGGCACGGGCGTCTCGCCCATAAGCGTCAAAACAACGAGCCCGCCGCGCAAGCGGAGGGAGTCAACGGCGTCCCGCGCGGCGATTCATCGAAAGCGATTTCACTTCACGAACGCCCACGCCGACGCGCAGTGGCACGGGCGTCCCGCCCGTGAGTGAAAACCAGTGGCATGCAACGCCGTGAACTTCTCTTCGGGGTGCCACACTTTGGGTCCGGGCTTTGGCGGACCAAAGTGTGCAGGATTGTCATGAAGTGCCGAGTCGGCGCACACGCTGCCCTGCGGGAGAATGCCATTCAGTTTAGGAGTTGTTGTTTCAAGACGGAGCGGGGTTTGGACATCGTTGGGTAGTCCTTGCGTCGGCGTTTCACGACGCGAGGTTCGTATCGACCGGGGCGTCGTGGATTGATCGTCAGCCGCGGGATTCG
>CAZLDF010000303.1:0-7661 GCA_964558095.1 uncultured Isosphaeraceae bacterium
CAGCTCGGCGCGCACCTGCGATTCCGCCACCGTCTCGCCTTTGGCAATTCGCCGCGCCAACTCCGCGTCCACTTCCGCTTCCGTCGGCAGAAACAGCGGATCGAGCGCCGACCAGTACGGCCCGGTGTTCACGATCACCAGCCGCACGCCGCGGTTGATCGGCTCGGCGATGTTGAAATAAACGAACTGATAGGCTTTGACGGCGATCCAAAGCGTCAGCACGGACGGCAGCAGAACCACCAATCCCCGCAGGAAAAAGCGTCTGAAGTCCGACCTGAACGTGCGTTCCGCGGGTTTGCTCATGGAACGGGTCAAGGGCTCGCCGGGCGTCCGCGGCCACGTGCCGCCGCGCCACTCGCTTGCTGACGGATCATGGTAGGACGGCGCGGCGATGGCTTCAAATGCGCCGATCCGCACCGCAATCGCTGCAGGTCAATCTTGCGCAATCTGTGCGGCGTGTCACGTCGCGATCGGCACCCCACGACTTCCTATCGACTGCCCAGGGCTTTGAGCTGCACTTCGACGTTGCGGTACTGCCCGTCGCGGCGCAGGCGCACCGCGACCACGTCGCCGACTTTGAATCGCCCGAGTTCGATGATGAGGTCCTTGAGCGACCGGACGGCGTTGCCGCCCACGGCGACGATGACGTCGCCTCGCCGCACGCCGGCGCGCGCCGCGCCATAACCTGCCACCACGTCGGTTACGAGCACGCCGTCGTTGGAGCCGTTCTCGTCCGATCGAATGCCCATCGATGCGTCGCCATAATCAACCCGCGCATCGACGAAGGGCTGCGAACGAATCCACAGGTGCCAGTCGCGTTCGATTTCGGGCAGCGGCTTGCCGAACACGCGCTCGAACGCGCTGGCGCCGGAAGGGTCTTCGCCGTACTGTTCGACGTAGGTGTGGTACCACTCGGGCAGTTTGCCGGTTGACGCGACGAACTCGAAGATCGACCGCACTTCGGGATACAGGTTGCCCGCGCGATCCATGAACCGCTCGGCCGAAAGTTCGAACAGCTCGGACCACTTCGTCAGGCGGCCGGCGCTCTGGCGGCGCTTGACGATGTTGTGCCGGTCGTTGGTCGAATAGGTCACATTCCCGTCGTCGTCGATCGTGTAGTCTTCATAAAGCGACGCGAGCCCTTCCTGCATCCACAGCGGGTGACGCTGGCGCAGCTTTTCCATGTGTCCATAGTGCATCAGATGGAAGAACTCGTGGCGAAGCGACGAGCCGATGTTGCGGCTGATGAGCTGGCGCGAATCGTGGAAGTAGGCGCCGCCGACGTTGTCGGCCTCGAGCAGTTCGTCGGCGTGGCGCGGCGTGGGGACCGCCACGAGCACCTGATAACCGGGCGGCGCGCCGAAAAACGTCTTGGCGAGGTGACCGGCCTGCGATGCGAGCATGGCGCGCATCTCCCGGTGCGATTGCTCGTCCAGCGCCGTGGCGAACGTCAGGTTGTGCTGTCGGTCCTCGTCGTAGCGATAGTCCGTTTCGCCGTATTTCGTGCGCCAGCGATCGACGGCCGATCGCGCGACTTCACGGGCGACGGGTCCCCGTCGCGCGCTCGCCCGCTCGGCGGCCTCGACGATCGCCTGAAATGTCAGGTGATCGTGGATCGCGAAGAGGTCCGGGTCTTCGCGCATGTGATCGAATTCGACGAAGCCGCAGCGAACGGCGTCAAGCAGCGCCGCCGCCGCGTCATCAGGTCGATCCAGCCGGCTGTAGGCGCAGGCAAGGTTGTAGTGCATCGACGCGTCGTCAGGTTTGCGCCCGAGGTATCGCTCGAGGATGGCGGCGGCCCGCTCGTACTCGCGGCGATCGAAGTGCTCGACGATCCGCTCTTCGACGGTGCTCCGCAGCAGCGGCTCGTCCTGCGCGATCGCAATCGGCGCGACTGCGCACAACACCGCGAAGAGGAGGCACACCTTCGACAGCTTCCGCCGCGAGATCGTGCGGCGCATCGGTTGATTGCGGGTATCCGCCATTGGCCGGCTGAATCGTAGCGCGGCAGAGGTCGCAAGGTTGGCGGGCGCGGAGTGGGGAAACATGCATGACCCACGGCCGAGACGGCCGTGCCGCTGAACAAATGAGACTTACGGCCGGGACGGCCGTACCACTGAACTGAGGTCACTCACGGCCGGGACGGCCGTACCACTACTCCTGATGTATGAAACACGGCGCGGCCATCGGCGTATTCCACCTCGCCTCGGGCAATCATGCCGATCGCCTGTGGATACGCCAGGCATTCCTCGGCGAAGACGCGATCGGCGAGCGTCTGCTCGGTGTCGCCGGGCAGCACGGGGCACCGCCGCTGCAGGATCGTCGGGCCGTGGTCGAAATGTTCATCGACGAAGTGCACGGTGCAGCCGGATTCCCGTTTGCCCGCCGCGATGACCGCGCGATGCACGCTCATGCCGTGCATCCCGTGGCCGCCGAACTCCGGCAGCAGCGCGGGATGGATGTTGATCACCCGGCCGTGAAAGGGCTCGTCGATTCGCAGCCAGCGCAGATAGCCGCCCAGGCAAACAAGATCGACCGCGGCGTCCCGCAGCGCCTTCGTGATCGCGTCGTGCGTGGCGGCGTCGGTGTCGAAAGCGCGGCGCGCGATGACGTGAACGTCCAGCCCGCGCTCACGCGCCCGCTGCGCGCCCGGGCACTCGCGCGACGCAATGACGCAAACGACGCTCGCGTGCAGCTCGCCGCGCTCGATGCAGTCGAGCAGGTTGATCAGCGTGCGCCCCCCGCCGCTGATGAGCACGCCCAGGCGAAGCGCCTTCGGCTCGACCAGGTTCGTCCCTTGGCTCGGCGTCATCGATCGATCGCGACGGTGGGGGGCGAATTGAACGGAATGGGTTTGCCCGCGGCGTTGACGGCGACGAGCGTGAGCTGCGCTTCCGTGACCTTCACCAGTTCGCCGGTGGCGTAGCGCTCGGATTCGACGACCACGCGCACAGTGACGGACGAGGTGCCGGTGCGCAGCGTGCAGGTGCGAAGTGCGACGAGATCGCCGACGTGGACGGGCGCGACGAAATCGACCTTGTCGATCGAGACGGTGACCCAACGGTGCATGCCGTGGTGGTGCGCCTCGATGTAGCCCGCCTGGTCGATGTAGGAGAGGATGACGCCGCCGAAGATCGTGCCATAGATGTTGGCGTCGCGCGGCATCATAATGACGCGCAGAGCTTCGCGGAGAGGGGGCATTGCAGCCGCATCGATCATCGGTGCATCATCGCCTGACGCACACAGAACGACAAGTCGTCCGCGCTGCGGCTAGCCTCTTCGCCACGACGCGCGGACAGCGCGGGTTCAACAGGGCGCGTGGTGAGTCGCGATCTTGCACGCCTCATGGTCAAGCAGCCACTGTTTGCGCCACCGATGCCCGCCGTAGCCGCACAGAGACCCGTCGGATCGCACGACGCGGTGACAAGGGACGATGATCGCGATGGGGTTCTCGCCGTTGGCGCGTCCGACGGCGCGGGCCGCGCCGGGCTCTCCAACGTTGTTCGCGATCCTCGCGTAGGAGGTCGTCTTGCCCGCGGGGATCGCCAGGAGTTCGTCCCAGACGCCGCGTTGAAACTCGCTGCCGCGCATGGCAATCGACACGGTGAAGCGCGTCCTGCTGCCGTCGAAATACTCGCGCAGTTCTCGCTGTGCACGATCGAGATGCGCATGCGGTTTGGGCACGATGACGGCGTCGTCGAACCGCCGTCGCAACTTCTCGATCTGCTTCTCGATGCCGCGGCGATCGACGAACTCGAGCATGCACAGGCCGTCGTCGTGCGCGACCGCGAGCATCGGACCCAGCGGCGTGTCGAGCCACCGGGCCGCCAGCGTGGCGATGCTGTCGCCCTTGCTCGGCGGGGCGCCGAACAGCCGCACGAACGCATCGCGAAACCCGCTGGCGGAACGGAAGCCGTTGCGATGGCCCGCGCGCAGCGGGTCTTCGCCGCGGCGGAGGTCGGCGAGCGCGGTTCCCAGCCGCCGCGCGCGGTGATAGGCATGAAACGTCATCCCGTAGTGGCGCTTGAAATAGGCGCGGGCGCGCGTCGGCTCGATCGACAGCGAACGCAGATCATCGTCGGTGAAGCGATCGCTCGGACGGGCATCGACGGCGCGCAGAAGCCGCTCGACCCACGCCGGCGCGCAGCCGCCGTTGTCCATCGGTCGGCAGCGCTTGCACGGGCGATATCCCGCCGCCAGCGCATCGGCTGCCGCCGCGAAGAACTCGACGTTGCGCGCCTGCGGCTTCTTCGCCGGGCACGTCGGACGGCAGAAGATGCTGGTGGTCTTGACGGCGACGAAGAACACGCCGTCGAACGACGAATCCCGCTCCAGCAGCGCACGGAACATCGTCGTTTCACTGGGCAGGCGGCGGGGTTGAACCGATTCGCACGCGACAGGGATGGTGGAAGGCATGGCGCTCATGGAAAACAGGATATGGCTGCCAATGGGTTACGCCACCGAAAATTGAGCGCGGAATTCAAGTCGCCTCGGGCCCTTCCAAAGGCGACTTCCCGCGGGCCACGGGCTTGACATGCCGCCGCCCTGATATGATTGCGGAGCGACTCGCGCTACAGCGGTCGGAACAGGAGCCTCATTGATGTCACGCACTTTGGCGGCGCCGGCGGCTTCAGCGAAGAAGCCGGAATCGATCGCAATTCGGGCTCACGAACAAGCGCAGCAATTCATGGAAGGCCTCCTCAGCCGCAATCCCGGCGAGCCGGAATTCCAGCAAGCTGTGCACGAAGTCGTCGAATCCATCATGCCCTTCATCCTCGAGAATCCCAGGTACCAGGAGGGCAACCTGCTCGAGCGCCTGACGGAACCCGACCGCATCATCACCTTCCGCGTGTGCTGGGAAGACGACAAGGGGGGCATCAACGTCAACCGCGCGTGGCGCGTGCAGTTCAATAACGCCATCGGTCCATATAAGGGCGGCATGCGTTTTCACCCCTCGGTGACGAGAAGCGTGCTGAAGTTCCTGGGATTCGAACAGATCTTCAAGAACTCGCTCACCGGCCTGCCCATGGGCGGCGGCAAGGGTGGTTCGAACTTCGACCCCAAGGGCCGCAGCGACCGCGAAGTCATGCGCTTCTGCCAGTCGCTGATGACTGAACTGCATCGCCACATCGGCACCAACACCGACCTCCCCGCGGGCGACATCGGCGTCGGCGCGCGCGAAGTCGGTTACATGTTCGGCCACTACAAACGCCTCGAAAACAATTTCACCGGCATGATCACCGGCAAGGGCGTCGCCTTCGGCGGCAGCCTCGGGCGCACCGAGGCCACCGGCTACGGCGCCGTCTATTTCATGCAGAACATGCTCGCCACACGCAACGAGCCCCTCGAAGGCAAGGCCGCCCTCGTCTCCGGCTCGGGCAATGTCGCGCAATACTGCATCGAAAAGCTCATCGAGCTTGGCGCCAAAGTCCTCACCGCGTCCGATTCCGACGGCTACATCTTCGATCCGCACGGCATCGACGAAGCCCGGCTCGACTGGCTCAAACAGCTCAAGGAAGTTCAACGCGGGCGCATTCGCGAATACGCCGAGCACTTCGATTGCGAGTATCACGCCGATGAGCGGCCATGGCACGTCAAGGCCGATCTCGCGTTTCCCTGCGCGACCGAGAACGAGATCACCAAGGAGGACGCGACGGCGCTGGTGAACAACGGCTGCATCGCCGTCGCCGAGGGCGCGAACATGCCCACGACCGCGGAGGCGATCACGGTCTTCCAGGAACACGAACTGCTCTTCGGTCCCGGCAAGGCCGCCAACGCCGGCGGCGTCGCCGTCTCGGGCCTCGAACAGAGTCAAAACGCACTGCGCATTAGCTGGTCGCACGAGGAAGTGGACACCCGCCTCAAGAGCATCATGAAGGTCATCCACGAGAAGTGCGTCAAGTACGGCGGCAACGGCAAGGGCTACACCGATTACGTCAAAGGCGCCAACATCGCCGGCTTCGTCAAGGTCGCCGACGCGATGCTGGCGCAGGGCATTTTCTAAGATTTGTAATCTGAAATCTGAGATATCAGATTTCGTGGTCCAGACAATCCGGCTCCTTGAATTTCACGACCATGTCCACGATCACCAAATCCAGGAAGCAAGCTTCACATCGCGCGCTGCGCGACACTTACCCTTATTTCCTCGCCAACCGTCCCGCTCAACCCAACACCGATCTGGAAGTCACGAACAAGTACACCGGCGAAGTCGCCACGCGCGTGGCGCTTGCGGACGAACGGGCGATCGACAAAGCCATCGCCGCGGCGGTGAAGGCGTTTGAGGTGTTCAAGTCGTGGCCGCCGTTCAAGCGCAAAGCTGTGCTGGCGCACGTGGTCGAGCAGATGAAGCTGCGAACCGAGGAATTGGCGATCGCCGTCTCCATCGAAGCCGGCAAGCCACTAAAGGACTCGCGCGGCGAGGTCACGCGCGCCATCGAAACCTTCACCATCGCCATGGAAGAATCCGTGCGGATGCACGGCCAACTTCAAAACCTCGAAATCTCCGAGCGCGCGGCCGGCTACCAGTCGATGTGGAAGCGCGTGCCCATCGGGCCGTGCTCGTTCATCACGCCGTGGAATTTCCCCATCAACCTCGTCGCGCACAAGATCGCCCCGGCTTTGGCGGTCGGCTGCACGTTCGTGCTCAAGCCCGCATCGCGCACGCCGATCGGCGCGCTGATCCTCGGCGAAATCCTCGCCGAGACCGACCTGCCGCCAGGAACGTTCAGCATTCTGCCCTGCACGCGCGACGGCGCGAAACTCTTCACGACGGATGAGCGATTGAAGCTGCTTTCGTTCACGGGCTCTCCCGAAGTCGGATGGGACCTCAAGAGCCGCGCGGGCAAGAAGAAAGTCGTGCTCGAACTCGGCGGCAACGCGGCGTGCATCGTCGATCGCGACGCGAACATCGACTTCGCCGTCCAGCGCCTCGTCCACGGCTCGTTCTATCAATCGGGACAGAGCTGCATCAGCGTGCAGCGCATCCTGGCGCACCGCGACATCTACGACGAGCTGCGCGACAAACTGAAGAAAGCGGCGAAGCAGCTCAAGACGGGCGACCCGCTCGATGAAGAGACATTCCTCGGCCCGCTCATCACCGAAGACGACGCCAAGCGAATCGAGCAATGGGTGAACGAAGCCGTCAAGCGCGGCGCGACCATCCTCACGGGCGGTAAACGCGATGGCGCGTTCTACGATGCGACGATCGTCGAGAACGTGCCGCACGATGCGAAGATTTCGTGCATGGAGGCGTTCGGCCCGGTCGTCACGCTCGAACCGTTCGACGAATTCGACGAAGCGCTGCGCATCGCCAACGAATCGAAATATGGACTTCAGGCGGGCGTTTTCACACGCGATCTCAACCACGCATTCCGCGCGTTCGACGCGCTGGAAGTGGGCGGCGTCATCATCAACGACGTGCCGTCGATGCGCGTGGACAGCATGCCCTACGGCGGCGTCAAGGACTCCGGCTTCGGCCGCGAGGGCGTGCCCTTCGCGATGGAGGAAATGACCGAAATCCGATTGATGGTGCTCAATCGCGCGGGAGAAACCTGATTGCGTTGACCAGTGGCACAGGCGTCTCGCCGTGATCGACTCTTCGGCCTCGACGGCCGAACAGTCAATACCGAACGGCAATGGCCTTCTCGCCGGCAATCGCGCTG
>CAZLDF010000304.1:0-7027 GCA_964558095.1 uncultured Isosphaeraceae bacterium
GCTGGACGACGCCCATGCCGCCGTCCGCGACGATGTCGCCAAGGAATGCCACGCGGATTTCATTCATGCGGCATGCAGGATCGGGCCGCGAAGGCTCGGCTGCAAGTCGCCCGGGCGACCGCTGCGAGAGGACGCGGAACCTGAGGAGTCTTCAACAAGGGTGAGTACGGCGCCGGACCTGAGGAGTCCTCGACGAAGGTCCGGGTTTCTTGGTCCGACTCCCGACTCCTTTCACCGCTCGCGAACCAGCGGATGGAGGGGTAAGTCTGCGCTGGACCCGAACTAACGACTCTGCTTCCGCCGCCGCGTGACTCTTCCACCGCCGACTGATCGAGTTCGCGCCGGGCGAACCGCGCGCAACGCCTTGTTGATGGCGGCCAGATCAATCGCCGCCGGATCGAACCGTCGGCCGCCCATCCATTCGATGATGTCCTGATGCTCCTCGTCGTCGGGGTCCGGGTCGTTGAGGATGGCGAGCTTTTCCTGATATCCCCAGATGCCGCCGGAGTCCTCCAGCGGCCCGCGGCGCTCGCCGTCCAGGCACTTGGGGCACTGATCGAACGTGCCCGCGTCGGCATGCGTGTTGACCAGTTTGATTCCAACGATCCAGCTATCGCCGAAGTCGTATTCGTATGCCAGGATCTGCTTCAATTCCTCAAAGACATCGCGCAGACGGAAGCGCCGTTCGTCTTCGGGCGCTCGATTCTTGCCGCCGATCGCGCTGAACACGTCGCGCCACATCGAATCGACCGCGAAGGTTTGCGGCTCCATCTCGAAGCGCCGGCGCGACTTCGTCTCGAAGCCGTGCAGGTGATAGTTCTGCCAATCCATCATCGTCTGGATCACCAGGTGCAACTTGTCGAGCGTCATCTCCGCCGGAACGATCACGCTGCGCCAGATCAGCGGCTGCGAATCCAGCAGCCACGTGTCCAGCTCATACACCGGATGCTCCGCCGCGGCCGTGCGGCTGCGAGCGCGAGGAATGCGGAGAGCGGTCGGCGAAGCCGACTTCGATTGGGTCCTGGGTTTGCTCATGGCAAAATGATGCCCGGCTGCGAGCACATGAGCAAGCGACCGTGCGACCGACCACCGGCTGGAGACAGGTTATTCCGCCGCGGTGGACGCGACATCACGGACCTCCGGCCCCGCTGCTAACTGCGTTTGGCGAGCATGTCGCAGGCGGCAGCGATACGCTTGCCGCGCAGCGTACCAAGAGCGACCCTTCCCCCCTCCCCACCCGCATCCGCATCACACATCACCGCGGACGATCAAGTACACACCGACGGTGAGGAACCACAGCAGGCCGGCCAAGCTAGCGATCTCGATGATGATGCCTGCCGTGGGATGATCCTTCAAGACGGGCACGATCAGGCAGGCCGAGAGTATGCCCGTCCCACTCGATATGAGACCGAGCAGGCAGATCCACCACGGCAGACGATGTGCCGACCAGCCGGCAGCGATGAAGCCAAAGATGAAGATTGACCATGCAGCGATCTCCGCTGTCCACAGAATGCGCGTCAAGGAGAACATCGCGTGAAAACGCGGGGCGTCGGCATTCAGCAGATCGTAGTCGAGGAACACAAACGTCTCGATGCCGTTGGTGATCAACAGGTTCGCGAGCATCAGCATCGCGCCCATCAGCCCGAAGATGCCCCAGCCCTTCGCTGCGCCCGCTGCCGCTGCGCACGATGTGCGTACATAGAGCGCTGCTGCGAAGAGCGCGATGCACGCCATGGCCGGGTAGCGCATGCCGTGCACGATCGCCCAGGAGTCTTGTTCGGCTAGCAGATAATCACGGAGTTGATCCGGCGTCGGATCGATGGGCGGCATCTGCTTCAACACTATGTTGGCGATAATGTGTATCGCGAGGCCAAGGAGCATGGCGATTCCGCCGAGTCGAATGAATCGATGATGTGCGACCGCGCGCTCGGTGGGAGGAATGGCGTACATGTGGATCCATCTCTCAGGAATTTGCAGATTCGATCGTGCGGAGAGCGTACAGCATCTCGGGTCGTGCCGACGGGAACGGGCCGAATTATCCCAGCGACGCCCATCCACCCTTGGCTGTCCTGTCCGTGTGGCGCGCTGGTGGCTAGCGCGGGTCGGCGGAAGGCCGATCATGCGGATGAGCGCTGAGGTGCAGTGCGGAAAAAACGCCTGAAGACGGCGATAGCGAGCTCTGGAGGGCTGAATCACCAAAATTCCGAAATTTGCAATTGCGTCACGAGCGAGCGGCGCGTTATCCTTGAGTCCGCAGAGCGAGTGGGCAGCAGACGCCTCGGGCGAATGTTGCACTTCCCCGCTCACAGAGAGAAGAGAGGAGCATCATTATGAATCGTGTGCACATGTTGTTGACAACCGTGTTGGTTGTGGGAATGTCGTTGGTTCCGTTCCGTGCAGCGCGGGCCGCGGTCACGGTTACCGTCGAAGCAGTCGGAAACGATGTCGTCATGTCGGGCGGCGGCACGCTGGATCTTTCCCTGTGGTCTTTCTTCACGGACGCATTCAGTTCACCCGGCGTGAGCGCGAATTCGGATTTCGCCCTCGGTGGAGACTTCGTCGATGTCGATCTCTACTGGATGCCGACGAACTTCAGCGGGCCGAATTCGATTGGCCCGGGTTCACAACCGTTCGCGGGCGACAGCGGCAGCGGAGATCCATTGGGACTTTCCTGGAATCCCGGCCTTCTCGCGATCGGCGTCCCCGACGGCTATGTCTCCGGCGATCCCATAACCGGTTCTGAAGCGATCTTCGAGAACAGCACGATCCAATCGCTCGGTTTGTCGCCGGGCATCTACATGTGGACCTGGGACACCGTGACGGGAGGAAGCGATTCGTTCACGATCGACGTCATTCCTGCGCCGGGAGCACTTGCGCTGTTGGGGCTGGCCGTGATTGCGCCGCGCCGGCGCCGGGCGTGACAAGCGGGCACGCAGCGATTTGGTTCCAAGCGATGGTCGCCTGATCCGCAGCGGCGACGTCGGGTCGCTTGGATTCGTGTTGCCCGCGTCAACTGCGTGGATTCAAGGCAATTCCGCTGGTGCCGGTCCTGCCGGCTTGCCGTTCGCGCTGAACACCGCGTCCTGCTGAATGGTGCACAGAGCCTGGCCCGCCAGCGCGCGCAGCGAACTCAATGCCTCGGCGTCATCGACCATCGTGCGCAGGCTGCGCGTGATCGCTTCGTTGGATTGCGAGCTGATCCGGCGATTGTGATGGACCAGCGCCGAGGCGATCGAGGCGAGATACAGCCGCGCGCCCAGCCGCCGGTCGGCGATCGTCTCGCCGACGATGCGCATGGTCTTGAACGCGCTCTTGGCGCGTTCGAGCACTTCGAGCGGGACGTGCGGATCGGTGACGAGGTCGATGGCGCATCGACCCTGGGGATCGATGTCGGCGGCGAGCCAGTCCGCCGACGCCATCGCGGGGTCGGAGGAACTGTCGAGCGCCCATCGCAGCGCGTCGGAGAGCTGTTGCCTTGCGGGATTGCGCATGTCGCTGCTCGTCATGGCCATTATAGTCTTCATCGCCGGCGCTCCAGGTCGCGCAGCAGCGCGCGGATTTCATCTTCGACTTCATCGGGCGAATCGACCGTGCGCGACACTTCCTCCAGCAGCGCGCGGGCGAATCGGCGCTTAACGGTGATCATCATGTTCGACGCCTGCGAGGCGTCAGTGAGGTCGAGCCGGTGGACGAGGGTTTCGTAGGTTTCGGGAGCCTCGCCGGCGAGCATCGGCTTGACGACGCGGGTCTTGAAGATTTCCCAGTGCGCTTCCAGTCCCTGGGTCGCGCACGAGTTCTGCACGCGAAGCAGCACCTGCCGCAAGAGCGACGCGGCCCACTGCGCCGCGAAAGCCGCTTCGGGCGTCTCGGCCGCGCCGTATTCCAGTTCCGCCAGCGCCCGCAGGTTCAGGTTCGTGACGCCCGCCGGGCCGGGCGAGCGCTTGGCGCGCGTGTCGTGCCGATGCCGCTCGTGCAGATAGTTCCTCAGCGACGTAAGCAGCAGCGTGCGGAACCGGCCCCGCGTTCGGTCGGCGCCGGCGAACAGCTTGCGGCCGATCATCACGTCGCAGATGAACCCCTGCGTCGCGTCCGCGGCGTCGTGAACGTCCCGGCCCGACCTGCGGACATAGGCATAGACCGCTGGCCAGTATCGCCGAGTCAGGGCTTCGCGCGCGCTGGCGGCGCGCGGCGTCTGGGCCGTCAATGCCGCGGCGCCGATCAGCGACCAGTCGGTCCCGGTGGCCCCGGCCGCGGTCTCCGCGAGCGCGGTGGTGAGGTTGAATTCTTCGGTCGGTTCAGCCATTGACGAGGTGTCCAGCGGCATCCAGCCCTTTCGTTCGCACGAGCCCGCAACGGAGCACGGACCATGCGCCCACCAATACTAGATCGAACCCCCCCGCGTCCCTGCGCGCGAGTTTGCAAATTCTTCCTGCCGGGGCCTGCTCACCTCGACTCCACCGCCAAGTCCCCCACCACGGCCTCGAGCCCCTCCACGACCCTCGAAAAGGCCTCGTATTGCAGCTTCTCGGGGGTGTCCGACCGCTGGTGATAGTGCGGGTAGCGGTAGGGAGCGGTGTCGGTCACCATGACAGCCGGGTAGCCGAACTGCCAGAACGCCCAGTGGTCGGACCAGCCGACGCCCTCGATCCAGCCGAGCAGCGCCCCACCCTCGCTTGGGAAAGCGGCATGCCCGCGAAACGAGCCGATGGCCTGGCGGACGAGCTTTCGCGAGTCCCAGTTGCCGACGAAGCCGATGAAGTTGCCCGTCGTGGGATAGACCAGCCCCAGCGGCTTGACGGGATAGGTTTGCGAGCCCGGTTCGTCGCTGTAATAGCCGATGGTTTCGAGGCTGAGCATGGCGACGATGTTCTCGCCGCGCTGTTTGCACGATTGCGCATAGACAAAGCTGCCCATGTCGCCGGTCTGAAAATAGGGCGGCTCCTCGTTGACGAAGAACACGAATCGCACAGTTCGATCGACGGGTCGATCGACGAAGCGGCGCGCGATGGCGAGCGTCGCGGCGCAACCGGAGGCGTTGTCGTTCGCGGCGGGGGTGTCGAAGCAACTGTCGTAGTGCGCGCCGATGATGACGATCTCCGCGGGCGATTTCGATCCCTTGAGTTCGACGCTGATGTTGGCGCACTCGACGCCGCCGACGATGAATGTCTGCTCGCGCACTTCATACCCGAAGCTCGCGAGCGAATCGCGCAGGTATGTTCGCGCTTGCCGAAGTTTGGCCGGCAGGAGCACGCAGCGCGGGCCGATCTCGCCCGCCAGCGCCTCGACGTGCGCTCGAAGCTCCACAGCGAGCGCCCGCTGCGCATCGGTTAGCGGTGGCAGGGGACCGGAGAAACTCCTGCCCGGCATGCGGATCATCGTGAAATACACTACGACAAGTGCGATCGCGATGACGCCCGCGAGGATCGCCAGCCGCTTCCACGCCGATTTCGAGCACACTCGCATTCGAGCCAAGGCGTCTCCTGATTATGAAGGCACTAGGGACTAGGGACTAGGGACTAGGGACTAGGGACTAGGGACTAGGGACTAGGCACGAGAACGGTTTCAGTTCGAGTGTAGCGGGTGCCGTGGTCAGAGCGAGTCGCCGCGGCGACGAGCGCAGGCCACGAAGGGCGTGCAAGTGCGAACATGCGCGGTTGAACGCACTGCGTGGCCTTCCCGCCACGCCTGCCCGCCGTGGCGAGGCGGATCTGCGACCTCGAAGACTCGTCAGACCACCGCACCCAAACGCTACGAATGAACTGAACGCGCTCCAGAGCGATTTCAGAGAATCTGGAGCGGACGAAAGTCGAAACCGTAGTTTCCATCATCGATCGCGGCGACGCTTGCGAAACGCGAGCGAGCCGAAAGCGAGCGCGGCGAACGCGGGCGGGGCGGGGATCGTCTCGATCACAAGAATCGTGCTCGCGAGGTCGTTGGCGTTCGCCGTGCCTGGATTGAGAAATTCGCTTGTGGTCAGATTGCCGTCGAGCGAAGTGAGTGCACCGCCGATTCCCCAAAGGTCCGTAGCCGCGTTCATGTCGTTGACCGCAGCAGTGTTCAGGAAGACCGAGAGGTAGCTGCCCTTATCCGCTTCGGACCAGACGCGCTCGCTATAGACCGTGCCGGTACCGAGGTCGTTGAACGCATCGACTTCGGCGCTGCCGTCGAAGAGTTCATCCCAAGGGGTGCCGACGTCGTAGAACGTCATCGTCTCGGTAGGGTCGGCGCTGGCATAAAAGTTGAACACCAGCTGCAACTCGGCGCTGACGATCGGTTCAGAAATCGACGTGAGATCGAAAACAAAGAAGCTCCGCAGGATGCTCGGTCCCTGGCTCTCGTTTCCCGTCAGGTAACTGTTGTTCACGGGCACATGGCCGCCGTCGTTGGCATAGTTGCCTCGGTCGATCGGATTTAGGACTAGGACCGCGCCTGACGCCTGCGAAGCGAGCGCAAGTGCCGCTACGACAACGATTTGTGTACGCATGTTCGAGTCCTCTCGGTCTTCTCCGGTCCACTGCTGTCACCAACAGAATGGACCTGGAAGTGTCCTCTGTCAAGGGAGTATTGCGGGACAGTTTCGCGTTTCCTGAGCACGAAATGTCGGGGCCGTTCAGGTCTGATTCTGATGACAGGAAGGGAGGAGGGAGGGGGGGGGCATTGAACAGGCCGAAGGCCTGAACGTCAGTAGCCGGGGGTGGAGCGGAGCGACACCCCCGGAAACGATGTGCCATTCGTTCGCAGCCCGATGGGCTGCTCGTGCGCGCGACATCCAGACGGGTCGCGCACGACGCAAGCATGATCGATTGAATTCCGACGCTCCGCGCACGCCTCATCAGCATGACATACGCCACGAGCAGGCCTTCGGCCTGCGATGAGCCGCACGCCGCGCACCGGGGCTGGCGGTCGCCGCGGCGCCTTCAGCCCCGGCTACTGACGACAAGCCCTTTGGGCTTTGAGGGTGACGTCCGTCGCCGGCGCTTACGGGCGAGACGTCTGTGCCACTCAACGCCGCGAACTTCATTCTGGG